>CABSYH010000014.1:0-17528 GCA_902481965.1 uncultured Collinsella sp. | reverse complement strand
CGAGATTCCTCTACGTCTCGTGGGCTCGGAGATGTGTATAAGAGACAGTTCCATGCCATCGCCGATAAAGCGCATCACGACCTCGTCGCCGCCCTGTGCAAGGGCGTGCGTGAATGCGAAGATTTCATCTGAGCTGGGGCCCGATGCCGGGTTGTGGATGATAAGGCAGCGCATACTTACGTTCCCGTTCTGTGACTAACCGAGTATAGTTGTAAGGCAATGCCGATATCCTACCCGTGTTTTTCGGGCCTAACCTTATTCGATGGGTTGATATGTACATTTCCACACATCAGGCTCTACTCGACTTTTGCCAGCGCGCCCGTGAGTTCGACGCGATTGCCGTCGATACCGAGTTTTTGCGCGAGCGCACGTTCCATCCGCGTCTATGTTTGGTTCAGATTGCCACCCCTGCTGAGAGCGTCGCGGTCGATCCCCTGGTAATCGACGACCTATCGCCGCTGGCCGAGCTTATGGCCGACGAGAGCGTGACCAAGGTCTTCCACGCGTGCTCGCAGGATATGGAGGTCATGCTCCATACCGTGGGCGTGCTGCCACGACCGATTTTCGATACGCAGGTCGCCGCCGCCTTTTTGGGCGAGCGCCAGCAGATTTCGTATGGCGCGCTTGTTCAGACGTTCTGCGGCGTATCGCTGCCCAAGACCGAGTCACTGACCGACTGGTCGCGCCGCCCGCTGACCGATAAGCAGATTGAGTATGCGATCGATGACGTCAAGTACCTGATCGTCGCCTATACCGAGATGATGAGCCGCCTGCGCGAGCTGGGCCGTGTGGACTGGGTGCTCGACGAGCTGCGCCCGCTGGCTGACGAGTCGCACTATCGCGCCGATCGCCACGAGGCGTTCCGCAAGGTCAAACGCATCAATTCGTGCAGCCGTCACCAGTTGGGCATCGCGCGCGAGCTCGCCGCCTGGCGCGAGGACCGCGCCGAGCGCCGTAACATCCCGCGCAAGTGGGTCATGTCCGACGACACGCTGCTTGCGCTCGTTAAGCGCAATCCCGTGCGCGTTGAGGAGTTCCGTAGCATCCGCGGTACCGATCAGTTGGGGGAGCGCGACGTGGACGGTGCGCTCATGGCCATCAAGCGCGGCGCGAGCTGCCCGCACGATCGCCTGCCGCTCATGGTGCGCGGTCACCGTCAGATTTCGCCGGAGTTGGAGAGTGTGACGGACCTGATGTACGCGCTCATCCGCCTGGTTGCCGAGCGCTCGGGCGTGGCGACTTCGGTCATTGCCTCGCGCGATGACCTGGCCGACTACATTGAGCATCCCGAGCAGAGCCGCCTGCGCGAAGGTTGGCGCTTTGAGCTTGTGGGCTCGCGCCTGGACGATCTGCTTTCCGGCAATATGGGGTTGACGGTGAAGGACGGCAAAATCGAGCTCCTGTAGGGAAGCCTAGCCGGTTGAGTGGGTAAAATGCCTCCAACGTGTAACTCGACTCGGAGGAATTCGCATGCCTTATTACTATGGATACGGCTTTGGCATCGACCCGCTGTACCTGCTGGTTGTTCTTGTCTGCACGGTGCTTGGCCTTGCCGCACAGAGCTATATCAACTCGACGTACAAGACGTGGTCCAAGGTTCGCTCGGACGGCGATACGGGTGCCACAGTCGCTCGCCGCATGCTCGATGCCAACGGTTGTAGCGCCGTGGGTATCAAGGGTGTCGCTGGCGAGCTCACCGACCATTACAACCCGCAGGACAACAACCTGTATCTGTCGGATGCCAACCGTTCGGGCGGTTCGGTCGCAAGCGTTGCCGTCGCCTGCCACGAGGCGGGCCATGCCGCCCAGCGTCAAAGCGGCTATGCCATGATGAAAGTGCGTTCCGCCCTCGTGCCGGTCGTCAACTTTACCCAGAACACCTGGACCATCGTGTTACTCTTGGGCCTGTTTATGAACATTGCCGGGCTCACGACCCTCGCGTTGATCTTCTTCTCGTTTAGTGTGCTGTTCCAACTCGTTACGTTGCCTGTCGAGATTGACGCCAGCCGACGTGCTGTGGCGTACATCGAGCAGTCGGGCATGAGCTCCAAGCAGGTCAACGGCGCCAAGAAGGTACTGACGGCAGCCGCGCTTACCTATGTGGCTGCAGCGCTCACTTCGATCATTCAGTTGCTCTACCTTATGGCTCGCTACAACAGAAACTCCAACCGATAACAAATGGGACAGGCAGGCGCCGCGGGGATTCGTGTCCTCGCGGCGCTGTACTATGTGTTGGACTTAATTTCGCACGGGGCCGGAGCCTCTGTGCTCGATAACGAAAGGAGGCTGCGTGGCAGGCTGGAACCTAACCGGTAATGCCGTTTCCGCCGAGTTCGACGGTTCGGACGAGCAAGAGCGCAAGGAGCTCAGCGTGAGCCAGGCGGTGGAGATCGCCGCCGGTGCGCTCGATGCCATTCCGCAGCTGAGCGTCTTGGGCGAGGTCACGGGTTTTCGTGGTCCTAACGCCCGAAGCGGCCACTGCTATTTCCAGATCAAGGACGATTCGGCCGCCGTTGACTGCATCATTTGGAAGGGTGCCTATCTCAAGCGCACGTTCGATCTGCGCGACGGTATGCAGGTGAGCTTTAAGGGCAGCTTCAATCTCTATAAGGCTACGGGCCGCATGAGCTTTGTCGCTCGCTCGTTTTCGCTGGCGGGGGAGGGTCTGCTGCGTCAACAAGTGGCGCAACTGGCCGAAAAGCTACGCCGTGAGGGTCTGATGGACGAAGCGCGCAAGCGCCGCATCCCGGTGTTCTGCTCCCGCGTGGCGGTCGTCACCTCGCTTTCGGGTGCCGTAATCGACGACGTCAAGCGCACGTTGCGTCGTCGCAACCCGCTCGTCGAGCTCGTCTGCGTGGGTGCCAAGGTACAAGGCGAGGGTGCGCCGACAGAGCTCATTGAGGGCCTGCGCCGCGCCGCTTCCATTACGCCGGCGCCCGACTGTATTTTGTTGGTGCGCGGCGGCGGCTCCTTTGAGGACCTCATGACCTTTAATGACGAGGAGCTTGCCCGCGCGGTGGCGGCTTGTCCCGTGCCCGTGGTGACCGGCATTGGCCATGAGCCCGATACCTCGATTTGCGACATGGTGAGCGACCGTCGCGCCTCCACGCCTACGGCGGCGGCCGAATCGGTGGCGCCGGCTATGACGGAGTTGGCCGATGTGCTCGAGGCGCGCTATCAACGTCTGGGTGCTGCGATGGCATCGATGATTGGGTCGGCCCAGGTCGACCTGGAGATGCTCGATCAGCGCGGTCGCCGTGCCTGGGATACCTATACGGCTCGCTTGGGCGATGCGCTCGATGCGGCTGCGTGCCGCCCGTGCCTCAACGACCCAACGTTTATGGTTGAGCGTCACGAGTCTGAGCTTGCCCTGACGGCCGATCGTTTGTCCGGCGCCATAACGCGTTCGGTTGGGGCATTCCGCTCCAACTTTGAGCGTCTGCCCGAGCGCTTGATCGCAAGCACCTCAGGACTCGATGGCAAGCGCCATGCGCTCACGCTCGCAAGCTCCCGCCTGGAGCATCAGGGGCGCACGATGCTCAACAAGCCAGCATCCGACCTGGGCCGTGCGGCAGCCTCGCTCGATGCCCTGTCGCCGCTCAAGGTGCTTGCCCGTGGTTATTCCATCGCGTACAGCGATGATGGGGTGGCCACGAGCGCCAAGACCTTTAAGCCCGGTGACGCCATTCGCGTGCGCATGGCAGACGGCAACGTGGCGGCAACGGTCGATACGGTCGAGTAGGCCGCGTTTCATAGCGATAAACCTTTAGGAAAGGAAACAGATATGGCAGAGAAGACCCCGGTCGAGCAGCTTACGTACAAGCAGGCCTCGCAGGAGCTGGAGCTCATCATCCGCAGCTTGGAGTCGGGTGATATGGAGCTCGAGGAGTCGCTTGAGAGCTATACCCGCGGCGTCGAGCTCCTCAAGAGCCTGCGTACCCGCTTGTCCGATGCCGAGCAGAAGGTCTCGGTGCTCCTGAAGGACGTCGACGGCAACGACGTGCTCGCCGACGGCGAAGCCGCCAACACCGACGACAACCTTTCGTTCTAACCATCCCGACCAAATATAATTACCTTGGTCTGTGAGAAAGGAACCAACCATGTGTGATTGCATCTTCTGCAAAATTGCCAACCACGAGATCCCCTCGACCGTCGTCTACGAGGATGACCAGGTCATCGCGTTCGACGACCTCAATCCCCAGGCGCCGGTCCACACGCTCGTGATCCCCAAGAAGCACTACAGTGACATCGCCGATAACGTGCCCGCCGAGACCATGGGCGCCATGGCCCACGCCATCCAGGAGGTCGCCAAGGCCAAGGGTCTGGAGGACGGTTTCCGCGTCATCTCCAACAAGGGCGTCAACGCCGGTCAGACCGTCATGCACTTCCACATGCACGTCCTCGGCGGCAAGAACCTGGGCGAGAACCTCATCTGAGGACGCACGGCCCGTCGCCTTGGCTGCCTTTGGAGTAACCTATGCAGTTTTCTCAACTCGAATACCTTCAAGCGGTAGCGAACTACGGCGGCGTGCGCAAAGCGGCTCGCGCCGTTCACGTGAGCCCACAGGCTGTCTCGTCGGCAATTAAGAAACTGGAGTCTGAGTATCAGATCGTTTTGCTCAATCGATCGGCGGGGGAGGCTGTTTTGTCTCCGGCGGGCAGAGAATTTGCGCGTCGTGCACGCGTGATCCTGGCACAAGTCGACGATCTCAAAAAGTACACCCAATCGGGGAACGGTGGCGTTTCGCCCGACGGCCACTTTCGTCTTTACGTCCCCTGTCTTCACGGGCGGGGGCGTCTTTTTTCCGAAAACTGGTACGACTCGTTTGAAAGCTCGCACCCTCAGATTCACCTTGATGTGTGGCATCAGCCAACGGCTACATGCTTTGAATCACTTGTGCTTGGCATTTCGGATGCGGCCATCTCATTTGAGGAACCAAGGGACAGTGTCCTTTCTTCGAAATACTTGGGTGAAAAGGAGCTCAAGGTTCTTTCGTGCCCAGCGGGTCATCAATCTGTGGGTGCTATGACCGTTCGTGAGTTACTGGGCGGCAGGTTAGCTGTTCCCATTAATTTGTCGCCCTGTCTCAATGCGATCAATCAATGCCCCGAAGCTGAGCTGGTTAATTTCCGCTTCCGCGACGTCGAATACGGAAACAGAGCGCAGGCTGAGTTTCTTCAAGCCGGGGGATTGATATTGGGTTTTTCTGGCTCTTCTCTCGCATCAGATGGGTCGGAAGTGAGCGAGTGCTCCATTGAAGGCTCGCATGACGTGGCCTTGCCCATCTATTTTTGCTATCGACAAAATGCCTGGACCGATCGACACCAGACGGTATTTCTTCACCTATTGCGTCATCTCGCTTCGTGAGGCCATTTGGCCTCGTGGCGTCAAGTGAATGTTGACGCCTTGTAACACATGACTGACGGCTTTGCCCTCATGCTTTTCCAAGATTTCGGTTTGGGCTATTGGCTCTTGGAGGGCGGAGCATGAAAAACCGTACGGTTTTGCTTTATATGACGTTCGTTTTTTTGTCGAACTTCAGCACCATTTTGTATTTTCTGACGGTTTACCTTGAATTCGTCGGATTCTCGATGGTAGCGATTTCTAGCATGATGATTGCATACCAAGTGAGTAAGTTCATTCTTGAGGTTCCTACTGGTTATATTGCTGACAGGTTTGGACGAAAGACAAGCGGTCTCGTTGGCGTCGTGGGAATGCTTGGATACTACGCCGCCCTACTTTTCGCCCGTTCTCCTCTGCTTTTAATCGGCGCGTTTGCTCTCAAAGGATTTGCAGTTGCATGTGTGAGCGGATCCATAGAAGCGATCTACATTGACAGCGTCTCTCAGGACCAGCTCGTAAGACTTAATGTCGTTGAGCGATTTGTTTTCTATGCCTCTTATGCCATCTCCGCTTGCGTGGGCGGTTTCATTTCGTCTGTCGGTGCATATCTCATTGGTCTTTCGGCAGATATCATCGCAATGGTGTTGACGTTGGTTGTCGTTGCCTGCATTCCTGAGATGCGAAGAGGGGACACTGCAGCGACACCTAAGCGTGGAATTAGCCCGAAGATGATCGGTGCCGCTATTGCGCGTAACGGCATTCTTCTTTCAGCGTTCATCATGGACTGCTCTCAGGCATTTGCTTTTGTTGCCCTGGAAGACTTTTTCTCACTGTTGCTTGCGGGTCGCGGAATGAATGCCGTCGCTTCGGGTGTGATCATTGCGGTCCAGCTCCTTGCCTCGGCCTCCATGGGGCTTATTGTGCCCAGTGTGATTGCTCATGTCGACAAGGGCCGTTTTGCGCGTATTTGCGGCATCGTGCGCCTTTCCCTGACTGCTCTGTTTTTGATTCCCTTTACTCCGGTCTATTTGCTGCCCGTGTTCTATGTACTGCAGACGGTCGCTTACTCGTTATTTGCTCCAATTAAATACTCAATTTTTCAAAATGCTGTCGATTCTTCGATGCGCTGTTCACTGATTTCGGTCCAAAGCCAGATGGTGGCGGTGGGTGCCATCCTTTTCTATCTGTTCAATGCTGCGTTGAGCAGCATCGCGGGCATTCGAGTCATATTGCTTGTAGCGCTCGGGATATCTTCTTTGGTGTATATCCCCGCGCTCTTTCGTCTTACAAGTCAAAGGCCATGAGTATTTGGGCACCGATAACTTATATATCAACGCAATAAACCCGAGCGCGAGGGCGTTTGGGTTTATTATTGAAGCGTATGTAACCTGGCGGCGCCACACCGCCTGTTAGTAGGGAGACACATGAACGTTCTGGTCGTCAACGCAGGATCTTCGACGCTTAAGTATCAGGTCATCGATACCAAGTCCCACAAGGTGTCCGCAAAGGGCTCCTGCGAGCGCGTCTGCTTTACCGGCGGTACCTTCACCCACGCTGCCAACGGTTCCAAGAAGGTGACCGAGAACATCGAGTTCCCCGACCACAAGGTCGCCATCGAGGTCGTCCTGAAGGACCTCGAGGCCAACGGCGTCAAGATCGAGGGCATCGGCCACCGTATCGTTCAGGGCGGTTGGTACTTCGGCGATTCCTCCCTCGTCGACGAGGACGTCCTCGCCAAGATCCGCGAGGTCGCTCCGCTCGCCCCGCTGCACAACAACCCCGAGGCCAACGTTATCGAGTACTGCCTGGAGCAGTATCCCGACCTGACCAACGTCACGGTCTACGACACTGCTTTCCACTTCAATATGCCCGAGGTCGCCAAGACCTACGCCCTGCCCAAGGACGTCTGCGACAAGCTGCACATCCGTAAGTACGGCGCCCACGGCACCAGCTACCGTTACATCTCCAAGAAGGTCGCCGAGATGACCAACGGCGAGGCTCGCAAGGTCGTCGTGTGCCATATCGGCTCCGGTGCTTCCCTGTGCGCCATCGAGGACGGCAAGTGCATGGACACCACCATGGGTCTCACCCCGCTCGACGGCGTCATGATGGGAACTCGCTGCGGCTCTATCGACCCGGCTACCGTGTGCTACCTGCAGCGCGAGGGTGGCTACACCTTCGACGAGGTCGACGAGATGATGAACAAGAAGTCCGGCCTTTTGGCTGTGACCGGCGGCAAGACCAACGACTGCCGCAACGTCGAGGAGCTCGCCGCCGCTGGTGACCCCGATGCTCAGCTCGCCTTCGACATGTTTGTCTACAAGATTGCCGCTAAGGCAGCCGAGATGGCTACTTCTATGTGCGGTATGGACACCCTGGTCTTTACTGCCGGCATCGGCGAGCACGCTCCGGCTGTCCGCGCTGGCGTGGCCGACCGTCTGGCCTTTATGGGCGTCAAGATGGATCATGCCCGCAACGCCCTGCGTGGCGACGGCGCTTGGTGCCTGTCTGCCAAGGATTCCAAGGTCAAGATTTTCGTCATCCCCACGGACGAGGAGTTCATGATCGCCTCCGACGTCGAGCGCATCGTCAACGGCAAGTAATTGCAAAAGGGGAGGGGCTGGACGACCGAGCGCCGTTCGGCCCCTCTTTTGTGCTCGTTGGGCGATATGCCTGATAGCTATTTATCAAGTTGTGATAACTTCTTATTAAAATGCGGCCGCCTTAAGGGGTCTGCGTCGACCGTATTGCACTGCAAAGGAGTCTCATGAACGTACTTGTTGTTAACGCCGGCAGCTCAAGCCTCAAATATCAGCTTTTGGATACCGATACTCGCGAGGTTTTCGCCAAGGGCAACTGCGAACGTATCGGTTCGGACATGGGCATCTTTGGCCACTCCGAGAACGGTGGCGCCAAGCAGACCGAGGAGGTCCCCTTCCCGGATCATCGTTCGGCTATCGCGCGTGTGCTCGAGGAGCTCGAGAAGACCGACTTTACGATCGATGGCATCGGCCACCGTATCGTTCAGGGTGGCTGGCACTTCGATGATTCCGCGGTCGTCGACGACGAGGTCATGGCTAAGATTCTCGAGGTGGCCCCGCTCGCCCCGCTGCACAATTACGGCGAGGCCGCAGCAATCGAGTATTGCCGCGAGAAGTATCCGGAGCTGCCCAACGTCGCCGTCTTCGATACCTCGTTCCACATGACCATGCCCGAGGTCGCCTACACCTACGCGCTGCCCAAGGACGTGTGCGATAAGTACCACGTGCGCAAGTACGGTGCCCACGGCACGAGCCACCGCTATGAGTGGATGATGGCCAAGGAGATCCTGGGCTCGCGCTGCCACCGTCTGCTTTCGTGCCATCTGGGCAACGGCGCTTCGCTCGCCGCCATCGAGGACGGCGTGTGCCGCGATACCACGATGGGCCTCACGCCGCTCGATGGCCTGATGATGGGCACCCGTTGTGGTTCCATCGACCCGGCCACCGTGTGCTACCTGCAGCGCGAGGGCGGCTACAGCTACCAGGAAGTCGATGACATGATGAACAAGCAGTCTGGTCTGCTTGCCATCTCGGGCATCTCCAACGACGCCCGCGACATCCGCACGCGCGCCTCCGAGGGCGACGAGCGCTGCCTGCTCGCCTTCGATATGTTCGCCTATAAGGCCATGCAGCAGGCCGGTTCCATGATCGCTTCCATGGCGGGCGTGGACACCATTACCTTTACCGCCGGCATCGGCGAGAACGACTGGTCGATCCGCAAGGCCTTCTGCGACTGCTTTGAGTGGCTGGGCGTGCGCATCGACAACAACAAGAACCGCGAGGCCGTGGGCAACGGCCCACAGGTCATCAGCGCCGCCGGCTCTTCCGTCACGGTTATGGTCATCCCCACCGACGAGGAATACATGATCGCCCACGACGTCGAGCGCCTGACCAAGAACAACTAACGCGCGCATTTGCAAGTAAACGAAAGGCCTCCAGAGCAACAGCTCCGGAGGCCTTTTTACTAGCAGGTGGACGGCGGAAACCCCATCCCATTTCGAGCGCAAATACTGGGACACGCTTTCCGGTTGAGGCACGTTGCGGAAAGTGCGACCCACAATAAAGCAAAATTCCGTCCCAAAGTTTCCCAAACAGGCCCCAAGCGGAAGCCACATCCCACAATCCGCCTCCAAACTGGGATGTAGTTTCCGGCACAACAACCGCCGAAGCCCACCGGCCTTTCAATCTCCAAAGTGACCATCATCAGCAACGCCTGCGCTCCCAGCAACGGCACCCATCCATTCAGATTTTCAGCTCCAGCTCGTAGCCAAGCCGCCGTCCACCCCGGATTCCCTGATTGCTACGTGGCGGCAGGGACCCTACAGGGTAAAGCTCTGAAAATATTCCGCAGGACGCATGAAACCCCCGCCGCACGAAGTGCGTAGCGGGGGTTTCATGCATGTCCGAGGACGTTTTCAGAGCTTTACCCTGTAGGGTCCCGAGGGGATATGTGCGCTACTCAGCCATCTGAGCCTGGACGGCGGTGATGGCCACGACACCCACGATGTCGTCGGCAGAGCAGCCGCGCGAAAGGTCGTTGACCGGCTTGGCGATGCCCTGCAGGATGGGGCCGTAGGCGTCAGCACCGGCGAAGCGCTGGACCAGCTTGTAGCCGATGTTGCCGGCCTCGAGGTCGGGGAACACGAGCACGTTGGCCTTGCCGGCAACGGAGGAGCCGGGGGCCTTGAGCTGGGCGACGGTGGGGACGATGGCGGCGTCGAGCTGCAGGTCGCCGTCGATGGCGAGCTCGGGAGCCTTCTCCTTGCAGAACTTCACGGCCTCTTGGACCTTCTTGGCGACCTCGCCACCTGCGGAGCCCATGGTGGAGTAGGAGAGCATGGCCACGTGCGGCTCAACGTTGCCCATGAAGGTGGACCAGGAGTGAGCGGAGGCGATGGCGATCTCGGAGAGTTCGTCAGAGGACGGGTTGATGTTGAGGCCGCAGTCGGCGAAGATCAGCGTGCCGTCGGTGCCGAACTGCGGGGTGTCGGTGCACATCACGAAGAAGGCCGAGACCAGCTTGGTGCCCGGGGCGGTCTTGAGGATCTGCAGCGCGGGGCGCAGGGTGTCGGCGGTGGAGTGGCAGGCGCCGGAGACCAGGCCGTCGGCGTCGCCCATCTTGACCATCATGGTGCCAAAGTAGGTGGCGTCCATCACCTGGGCGCGAGCCTGCTCGATGGTAACGCCCTTCTTGGCGCGGAGCTCGGCAAACTTTTGCGCATACTCCTCGTGCTTCTCGGCATTGCGCGGGTCGATGACGGTGGCGCCGGGAACGTTGATCTCGTCGGGGTTGCCCAGGATGACGATCTTTGCCAGGCCCTCCTCGATGATTTTGGTGGCCGCGACGATAGTGCGCGGATCCTCGCCCTCGGGCAGGACGATCGTCTTAAGGTCGGCCTTGGCGGCAGACTTCATACGGTTTAGGAAATCGCTCATGTTACTCCTTACAAGCGTTTCGCTAAGCTCCAGGCGCCCGGCTGTTCACGAATAAACCCGCTGCTAGCGGGTCTACCTTTCAATTATGTACGCCGCGGTGCCTGAGCTTTCCTTGTGTGGCAAGCTCATTATAGGACGCATTAGCGCTATAATCGCTCTGATAAATATGTCTCGAAGAATGTTCGAGAAAAGCCCAGCTAACGAGCCCGTGGCTTTTGACAAGGAGTATCGATGCAGATTACCTCAGGCCTGCCTGAAGGCTTTAACGCCGGCGCGTACGACATGATTGTCGTCGGTGCTGGATATGCCGGTGCCGTTTGCGCCCGCCGTCTTGCCGAGACCATCGGCTATCGTGTTGCCGTTTTGGAGCGCCGTAGCCACATTGCGGGCAATGCCTATGACTGCACTGACGAGGCCGGAATCCTGATTCACGAGTACGGTCCGCATATCTATCACACCTTTAACGAGCGCGTGCACAATTTCCTGTCGCGCTTTACCAAGTGGACGGATTATCAGCACAAGGTGCTCGCCAACATCAACGGTACCCTTATGCCCGTGCCCTTCAACCATGCGAGTCTCAAGCTCGCCTTTGGTGACGAGCGCGGCGAGGAGCTGTATCAGAAGCTCGTGGAGACCTTTGGCAAGGACGTCAAGGTGCCCATTATGGAGCTGCGTAAGAAGAACGACCCGGATCTTGCCGAGGTCGCCGATTACGTCTACGAGAACGTCTTTTTGCATTACACCATGAAGCAGTGGGGCCAGACGCCCGATCAGATCGATCCCTCGATCACCGGCCGCGTTCCCGTCTTTGTGGGCGATGATGACCGCTACTTCCCGCAAGCTCCCTTCCAGGGCATGCCGCAGGAGGGCTACACGGCGCTATTTGAGCACATGCTCGACCACGACCTGATCGACGTGTTCTGCGACGTGGACGCCCGTGACCTCTTTGAAATCGACGAGACTACCGTCAAGATCGACGGCAAGGTCTATGGTGGCGAGATCGTCTACACCGGTCCGCTCGATGAGCTGTTCAATCTCGATCTGGGCGCGCTACCGTACCGCACGCTCGACATGAAGTTCGAGACGCTCGATATGGACCAGTTCCAGCCCGTGGGCACCGTCAACTACACCACGAGCGAGGACTACACGCGCATCACCGAGTTCAAGAACATGACCGGTCAGGTCCTGCCCGGCAAGACCACCATCATGAAGGAGTACTCCAAGGCCTATACGCCCGGCTCGGGCGAGACGCCGTACTACGCCATTCTTGAGCCCGAGAACCGTGAGCTCTATGAGCGCTATCTTGAGCGCGTCCAGAACCTGACGAACGTCCACCCGGTGGGTCGTCTGGCCGAGTATCGTTACTACGATATGGACGCCGTGACCAATTCCGCCCTCGATCTTTCGGATGAGATTATCGCCTGCCATGCATAAAGTCATAACATTCGGTATTCCCTCGTATAACGCCGCCAAGGACATGGACCATTGCATCACCTCCATCTTGGAGGGGAGCAATTACGCCACCGATATCGAGATTATCGTGGTGGACGACGGCTCCAAGGACGAGACGGCCGCCAAGGCCGACGAGTGGGAGGCCCGTTATCCTGGAATCATCCGCGCGGTGCACCAAGAGAATGGCGGTCACGGTATTGCCGTCCTTTCGGGTCTGCGCGAGGCGCAGGGCACCTACTACAAGGTTGTCGACTCGGACGACTGGCTTGACGGCGCTGCCCTTTCGACCATGCTGTCGATTCTGCGTGGCTTTGAGGAGCGCGACCAGCGCGTTGACCTGTTTATCTCGAACTACGTGTACGAGAAGGTTTACGAGGGCACGCATACCGCTATTGGCTACAAATTTGCCCTGCCGCGCAAAAAGATCTTTTCCTGGGATCAGATCGGTCATTTCCGCCTGGACCAGAACCTTCTTATGCACAGCCTGTGCTATCGCACGGATGTGCTGCGCGAGTCCAACCTTCCCATGCCGCCGCACACGTTCTATGTGGACAACATCTACGCCTACGTGCCGCTGCCGCGTTGCAAGACCATGTACTACGCCGACATCGACCTCTACCGCTACTTTATCGGTCGCGAGGGCCAGAGCGTCAACGAGGCCACGATGGTCAAGCGTCTGGACCAGCAGTTCCGTGTGACGCGCATCATGATGGAGTCGTACCACCTGTACAGCGATGTTGAGTCGTCGCGTCTGCGCTCGTACATGATGGGCTATTTCACCATGATGATGGCGATCTGCTCGGTGCTCACCAAGCTTTCCGAGGAAGATTGCGCCGACGAGCGCCTAAAGACGCTGTGGAATGATTTGAAGGCCTACGACGAGCGCATGTATCGTCGTGCCCGCTACGGCGTGGTCGGGTTCTTCACCAATCTGCGCGGACGGGCCGGAGACAAAACCACACTCGGCCTATACCGTCTTGCCTCAAAGATCTTCAAATTCAACTAGTGCATAAACGCTCGGGTAACGGGGACCCCTGGTCCTTAACTTGCTACTTCGAACAGTCCTGCGCAAGACGGAGGCGCCACTGGCGCCTCCTTTGCGTGCGGAACTCGTATCAAGTTAAGGACCAGGGGTCCTCTGCTATGTCCCGCTTTATATCAGCAAGCTGAATTTGAAGATCTTCGACGCGCGGTACACAGGGGCCTGGGCTGAAAAGAATCTGGTTGGTAGGTTGCCCGGTGGGGCTTGGTTATGTTTGTCGCGAGTTCCGCACGAGCCGAAGAGCACTTAATGTGCTCTTCGTGCGAGCCAGGACTGTAGAGCAGCAAACATAACCAAGTCCCACCGGGCAACCGGTCAGGTTAGGCTACTTCGCGGCGCCGGGGATGCCGTGGGAGGTTTTGGCGGTTTTGGCTCCGTTTACGATGGCGGTTTCCAGGGCCCTTACGGCGAGCATGCCCAGCAGGTCTAGGGGAACGGCGGCGCTTGCCTGGGCGCCCAGTTTGCCGCTGGCGAGGGTGTAGATGGTGTCGCCGTCGTTGGTGGTGTGCGTGGGACGGATGGCGTGTGCGTAGGCGTCTGCGGCCATCTGGGAGACCTTGGTGGCTTGTGCCTTAGTGAGTTCCACGTTGGTGACGATGCAGCTGATGGTGGTGTTGGTGCGGTCGAGAGGCATCTGCATGGATCCGGCGGCGGCAAAGGCTGCGAGTTCCATGTCGACGATCTGGTCGCTATCGGCTGCGGCGCGCATACCGGCAACCCACTCGCCGGTGAAGGGGTCGACAACGTTGCCGCAGGCGTTGACCGAGACCACGGCGCCCACCTTGATGGGGCCGAGCGCCACGGCAGCAGCTCCAAGGCCGGCCTTCATGCAGGTGGCAGGCCCCATGAGCTTACCCACGGTGGCGCCCGTGCCGGCGCCTACGTTGCCCTGTTCGAGCTTGGTGGGGGTGTGGTCGAGTGCTTCGCGCACGGCGGCGATACCGGCCTCAATGTCGGGGCGCACGGTGGGGTCGCCAAAGGCAAGATCGAAGATACAGCTGGAGCACACGATAGGCACCTGCGTGGGACCGACGGGAAGGCCGATGCCGCGGCTCTCAAGCTCGCGGGCCACGCCGCTTGCGGCTTCGAGGCCAAAGGCCGATCCGCCCGAAAGGCAGACGGCGTGGACCTTGTCGACGGTGTTCTCGGGTCGCAGCAGGTCGGTTTCGCGCGATGCTGGAGCACCGCCGCGAACGTCAACGCCGCCGGTGGCACCCTCGGGCGCCACGATTACGGTGCAACCGGTGCCGGCCTCCTCGTCCGTATAGTTGCCATAGCAAAAGCCATCGACATCGCAGACGTCAATGGCCTCGAGCAGTGTATCCATGTTTAACTCCTATCGGTTTTCCGCCGCGCCTTGTGCCCGGTCGGGATCCGTACGGTACGCCAAAATTGTAGGCGCCGGGGGATACCCAGCGCCAGATGCAATTACGAGAGTTTTTGAATCGCGCGCGCGACGCGGGCGATGGGTAGGCCCACCACGTTATAGAAGTCGCCCGAAATATCGTGCACGAGCATGCGTCCGCCTGTGCCCTGAATGCCGTAGGCGCCGGCCTTGTCCATGGGCTCACCCGAGGCGACGTAGCGCTCGATCTGTTCGTCGGTGAGCTCGTAGAATGTCACGTCGGTCACATCGACAAACGACAGGCTCTCGGCGGCATGCGGGGCGGCCGTATCGCCTGCCTTAACGATGCAGACGCCGGTTGCGACCTGGTGCGTGCGGCCCGAAAGCTCACGAAGCATGGTGCGCGCCTCGCCCTCGGTTGCCGGCTTGCCCAAAATCTTGCCGTCGAAGGTGACGATGGTGTCGGCCGCGACGGTCAACTCATTGGGCTCGGCATACTCGGCAGCAACGGCAGCCGCCTTGGCGCGTGCCAAGCGCTCGACAAGCGTGAGCGGGGGCTCGCCATCAAAGGGCGTTTCGTCGATATCCGCGGGAATCACGCGAATGTTGTAGCCTGCCTCGCGCATCAGCTCTATGCGGCGCGGCGATTGAGAAGCCAAAATCATAGTTGGATGCCCTCGGCGACCTTCTCGACGGCCTTGTCGCCGGCGAGCGTGCGCAGCAGCTCCAATGCAAAGGGGAGTGACTGTGCCATGCCGCTGGCAGTGATGATGTTGCCGTCTTGCGTGACCTTCTCGCCGGTATAGGCGCCTTCGGGGAAGCTTTTCTCAAAGCCAGGGAAGCACGTGGCGTGGCGCCCTTCGAGCAGGTCGAGCTCGCCCAGGATAAACGGGGCGGCGCAGATGGCGGCGACGTGCTTGGTCGCGGCGAACTCGCAGACCACGTCGCAGACACGCTGATCGGCGCGCAGGTTGGTGGCACCGGGCAGGCCGCCGGGCAGCACGACGCAGTCGTACTCGTCAAAGTTGATCTCATCAAAGAGCGCATCGCAGGTCACGGGGATCTGCAGCGAGCTTACGACCTCACGCGTGGGCATAATCGAGACGAGCGTGGCACGCACGCCGCCGCGACGCATGACATCGACCATGGTCAAGCATTCAATAGTTTCAAAGCCATCGGCGGCGAGAACGGCAACGCTGGGCATGAGGGTTCCTTTCATAGGCGGCATACAATTAGCCGTCTTATACCCCGAAGACCTCCGCTTGCCACGCTCGATTTCCCAATGATTTTTCTGAGCGATGATTAAGTAGCTAGTTGCGCCTAAGGTGGACGACGGTCTCGCAGTGGAAGGTTTGTGGGAACAGGTCGACTGGCGTGATCTTTACGGGGGAGAAGGTGCCTTCTTCGACAAAGCGTTTGAGATCGCGCGCCAGGGTGGCCGGGTCGCAGCTCACGTAGGCGACATCGCGGGCACTCGTGCTGGCGATAAGGTCGATCGCTTCGGGGGCGAGGCCTGCGCGCGGCGGGTCGACCACCAAGACGTCGGCATCCTGGTCGGGGAACTCGCGCACCGCGTCTCCGCCAATGACGTCGACGTTATCGAGCTTGTTGATCTCGAGGTTGCGGCGCAGGTCGCGCACGGCCGGGCCGTAGGCCTCGACGGCGGCGACAAAGTCGCAGCGGCGGGCGAGCGGCAGGGTAAAGGTACCGGCACCGCAGTACAGGTCCACGGCAAGCTCGTCTTCCTGCGGGTCGAGCGCTTCCATGACAAGCTCGATCAAAATCTCGGCACCCTTGGTGTTGACCTGGAAAAAAGACGGGGCAGACAAGCGCATCTGACCCTCGGCGATATTCTCGGTCCATGAGCCCTCTCCGGCGAGCATTTCGACCTTGGAAACACGGCGGGCCTTCTTTTCGCCCTTGCTCATCACGCGTACGACACTTGTGGGGTGCGCGGCGTCTGCCAACACGCGCGAGACTTGCGAGCGCGGGAAAGAGCCCGTAGGCGTCCAGAGCGCCACCTCGAGTGCCTTGGTGCGACGCGAGGCGCGAATGCCCACGCGCTCAAGGCCCAGGTCGTGGCTGCCGCTCAGATAATTGAGCGCGCCGACGACCGATTTGAGTGCCTTGGGGAAGCGTTTGTCGAACAACGGGCACGAATCGACGGTCACGATCTTGCGAGGATCGACACCGTGCATGCCAAGACGCACGCGGCCGTTTACAACGGTCGGCTCGAGTTCGATTTTATTGCGGTAGCCCCAATCATCCTTGGTGTGGCGGATGGGTTGCACCAGTTCATCGACTTGATCGGGGCTGAACTTGCCGATACGCTCGAGCGTGGAGCGCAGATTTTGCTCCTTGGCGGCGAGCTGTGCCGTGCGTGAGAGATTGCCCCACGAGCAGCCGCCGCAGATGCCCACGAAGGGGCAGGGAGGCTGAATGCGATCGGGGCTTGGCTCCAGAATCTCGGTGGTGCGGGCACGCATGAACGACTTGCCGTCCTGTACGACCTCGGCCTCGACGGTGTCGCCTGCCACGGCGCCCTGCACAAAGACGGCCTTGCCGTTGTCGGCGTGCGCCAGCCCGTCGGCGCCGTAGGTCATCGATTCTATAGTGAGCTTCATATTCCTGCCTGTCATTCGCGTTGTTGTTCGCACCATGGTAGCAGGGAAAAGCGCCCCGCATCCGAGGCTTTCCTCAAATGCGGGGCGCTTCTACAAACTGCTTCTACAAACGACTATTTCGTCTTGCCGGCAATGAGCGTCTTAAGACCCAGGCCGATCAGACCCAGGCCCATGCGCACGCGACCGGGGCGATGGCTGTCTCTTATACACATCTCCGAGCCCACGAGACGTAGAGGAATCTCGT
>CABSYH010000013.1:0-17613 GCA_902481965.1 uncultured Collinsella sp. | reverse complement strand
CCTCTCTATTCGTCGGCAGCGTCAGATGTGTATAAGAGACAGGGTCGAGGACCGCGTCCTGGACTCTAACGACCAGGAGCGCGAGCGCGGCATTACGATTCTCGCCAAGAACATCTCTATCGAGTACAAGGACGTTAAGATCAACGTCATCGACACCCCGGGCCACGCCGACTTCGGCGGCGAGGTCGAGCGCGTGCTGCGTATGGCCGACGGCGCCCTGCTGCTGGTCGATGCTTTTGAGGGCCCCATGCCCCAGACCCGCTTCGTGCTGCGTCACGCTATCGACACCGGCCTCAAGATCATGATCGTCATCAACAAGATCGACCGTCCGGGCGCCAACCCCGAGAAGGCCTACAACGACTGCCTGGACCTCATGGCCGACCTGGGCGCCACCGACGACCAGCTTGAGTTCGCCATGGAGCACGTGGTCTACGCCAGCGCCATGAATGGCTTTGCCCGCCTTGATCCCAACGACGGCAACATGGACATGTATCCGCTGCTCGATATGATCATCGACGACATGCCCGCGCCCGAGGTTGACGAGAACGCCCCGCTGGCCATGCAGTGCGTGACCATCGACCACTCCAACTTCGTTGGCCGTATCGGCATCGGTCGCGTGTACTCCGGTACCATCCATCAGGGCGATCAGATTCTGGTTGTGAAGAACGACGGCTCCAGCGCCACCGCTACCGTCAAGCAGCTCTTTACCTTCGACTATCTGGGCCGTACCGAGTGCCAGGAAGTCGGCGCCGGCGACATCGCTGCCGTCGTGGGCATTGACCGCACCGATATCGGCGATGTCTACACCGACCCCGAGAACCCCGTCGAGCTCGAGCCCATTGAGATCGACCCGCCGACCCTGTCCATCGTCTTTGAGGCTTCGACCTCCCCGCTCGTCGGTCGCGACGGCGACATCGTGGGCGCCCGTCAGCTCAAGGAGCGCCTGTTCAACGAGGCTGAGAACAACGTGACCATGAAGATCGAGGAACTCGAGGACAAGAGTGGCGTCGAGGTTTCGGGCCGCGGTATTCTGCACCTGTCCGTCCTGATGGAGTCCATGCGCCGCGAGGGCTTTGAGTTCCAGGTCGGCCGTCCCCGCGTTCTGTTTAAGAAGGACGAGAACGGCAACAAGATGGAGCCTGTCGAGCAGGCCGTCGTCGAGTGCCCGGACGAGTACTCGGGCAAGGTCGTTGAGGTCTTCGGTACCTCCGGTGGCATCATGACGAGCATGGACACCTCGGGCATCGTGACGCACCTCGAGTTTAAGATCCCGACCCGCGGCATCATGGGCCTTAAGAATCGCATCATGAACGTCACCCACGGCGAGGGCGTGTTCTACCACACCTTCCTGGAGTACGGTCCCTACGCCGGCGAGATCGGTAACCGTCAGAACGGCGCAATGATCTCCATGACCACCGAGAAGGCCGTTGCCTATGCCCTGGGTACGCTGCAGGAGCGCGGCCAGCTTTTTGTTGAGCCGGGCACCGAGTGCTACGAGGGCATGATTGTGGGCGAGCGCAGCAAGGCTGGCGACATGGTCGTCAACATCGCCCGTACCAAGAACCTGGGCAACCAGCGTTCCTCGACCTCCGATATCTCCGTCCAGCTGGTGCCGCCCCGCACCTTCTCGCTGGAGGAGGCGCTGGAGTACATCGCCGACGACGAGCTGGTCGAGATTACTCCCAAGAACATCCGCCTGCGCAAGCGTCTGCTCAATGCCACCGACCGCAAGAAGGCCGCCGTCCGCGCCGGTCAGGTCAACAAATAAGCGCTGGGCTTTATAACGTCTAACAAGAAAGGGCGCCGACCGTAATGGTCGGCGCCCTTTTTGGTGCAAGGGGATTTAGCTGGTCTGCATTGCCACAAAGGTGCTTGGCCCCTTTGTGGCGGTTGGCGGCTAAGCGGTGGGGAGTTCTGGCGTGTTAGCCGACTGCTGCGGTTTGAGGTGGGCGTTGCGCCAGATGATTTGGATGATGTAGCCGAGTGCAAAGACGAAGGCCACGCCGCTGATGAAGTCGCCTACGAGGGGAAGCCCCGTGAGGGCGCCTGCGATCACGCCGCCCACAGCCGCCATGGCGTAGCGGTTCTGGCTGTTTCCGACCATGCGCGCGATCGCGCACCCCGCAAAGGCGCTCGACACCAGTGCGATGCCAATAACACCGCACAAGAGGGCTCCGGCAAGCGACAGACCAGCGATAGAGATAATCAGCAGTAGGACGGCGGGGACGATAGCAATCGTGCTCAGAAGACCGCTCACCCACAGGGGCATGGGGCGCTGGTGGAGCATGCCGGCGGCGCTGGCGGTCGCGCGCGGAAAGACGAGCTCGAGCAGCAGAGCGACAAAGCAGGTCGAGAGTGCCGCGGCGACGATACCGCCTATGACATCGTTAACGGTGGAAGTATCCTCGTTCTCGGTGCGTTCGATCTTGAGCGCGCCGACTTCGGCTCCCGCGGCACGCTCGGGGTCCTCGGAGACATGCGCGTTCACGGTGCCGGTGATGTGGGCGTTCTTGCCCAGGATGAGCTTGTCGGCCCAAACCTCAACATCGCCCTCGACGGTGCCATCGATAGTCACCGTATCGCCCGCAAGCGCTGCCGACTTGGTAGAGCCGCGCAGGGCAACCGTCTCGCCTATCGCGTAAAAACAGTTGGCAGAGCTGTCGGAATTGAGCACAACGTGCTGACCGACGACCGTGACGCTGCCATCAACCGTGGTCTTGGCGATATCGATAGTGCGTGCCGCCAAGCGGACGGCGCCGCCCACCGTGCAGTCGCGGATAGAGAGGGTATCGCCCGCGGCGATGATATCGTGGTCAATGGACGCATCGTCCAAGTTGAGGGCCTGGCCGGCCCAGTACAGGTCACCCTCGACGCCAGACGGATCGACGTCATTGTCGGTCGCAAGTACGTTTCCTGCGGTGTCCGTGCCGGCGAACGACGCCGTGGGAAGCACGGTGATCGCCAGCGCGATGAGCGCGAATAGGATGGTGATGCGGCCCCATGCTTTACGGCGCTGGGTCAACGGGAGTTGATTGCAGGGCATAGTGAATCCTTCGTTAGATACTCGGCATATACCTAACAGGGTACCCAACGCGTGGGCGCTCTAAAAGAACCTCTCGGTTGCATTTCGAAGGATGAGCCCGCGCTACCTACTTTTTGCGATGCAAAAAGCGTGCGATGTCATCCTCGGTGGGGCTTTTGATATCAAAGCGCAGCGACAGCCAGCGTAGTCCCATGGTCACCACGACGCAAACGACCAGTGCGACGACATTGCTGACCAAGCCGCTCATGACAAGGCAAACATAGCTTGCCGATCCGGCGATGGCCGCGATGGCATAGAAGTTGGTGCGCTGGAAGATACCCGGCACCACACCCATAAAACCATCTCGCAGCATGCCGCCGCCCACCGCGGTAAAAAAGCCCATCATGATGCACACCGCCGGCGCAAAGCCGTAGACCAGCGCCTTGTCTGCGCCGGTTGCCGCATAAATACCCACCGAGATGATATCGAGCAGGGGAATGAGCTTTTCGGGCTTGTCGACGATTGCCGGGAAGATGTAGATGATGGCCGCGGTGGCGATGGAGAGCGGGAGCGCCATCGGTTGGTTGAGGATGTAGACGTTGCCCACCTGCAGCGTCATATCGCGCAAAAGACCGCCGCCCAGTCCACAGACCACGGCGAGCGCGACGGCGCCCACCAGGTCGAGTTTGTGCTCGCGTGCGACCAACACGCCCGAGATCGATGCCGCGACGACGGCGAACATCTCGAGCCAAAACGGGATGGCAACCATGGCATCCGAGGCGTGTGCGGTAACGATCATAGCGGCGGCAACGGGCAAGATGGGGTCCTTTGAGTTACGGGTTTAGACAATGCCCGTACATAGTACATGTTCGGCGCCGATTGCGACCCTATTGCTCGGCAAACGGTCGGGACTGGATGCGGGCGTGGCATTGTTGGAATGCCGGGGGTCCAAAACGTGTACGTCAGCCTCCAAAAACGACATTTTTCGGCATCTTTGGAGGGTGACGTACGCGTTTGCATATCATGCGCGGCATGCAT
This sequence comes from uncultured Collinsella sp., assembly GCA_902481965.1. Classification (GTDB taxonomy): domain Bacteria; phylum Actinomycetota; class Coriobacteriia; order Coriobacteriales; family Coriobacteriaceae; genus Collinsella. The sequence continues at coordinate 13,553 of CABSYH010000013.1, read as the reverse complement.
GAGTCGATTTACTCACATCCAGTATATTTCCCCACTTCAACGGACATAAGAGTTGGGTATCGGCTCAAAGCGAGAGGTCATCAATGGATACCCCTGTTCTCATTTCGCATAAAACCGCACGGCTCGTTCATCATGCACCTCAGAATTTGGTGCAGCCTCTCGCACAACGCGACTACCAGATAGGCGCACGAGGCATCTCCACCCAGCAACGCGTTGCGCGTATACGACAGGCCCTTACCGACTGCGGCATTCCGCCCGATATGCTCAAGACTATCGACATCTCGGTTGTATTCGAATTCGAGCGAATTCGAACCAAAGGCGTCATCTGCCACATTCTTGGACAAAATCTTCCCTACGAGCATATTGACGAGTTGACGCCCGGAATCTTCATCACCGACGAAGCCTTCACCTTCGTGCTCGCTGCCGAGTGGATGGATAGGATCGAATACCTCGAATACGGCTATGAAGTTTGCGGCGATTATCGCATGGGGCTCAATCCCGCCGACCCTTATACCGAGCAACCAGCCACCGCGTCCAAGGAACAAATTACCGAGCTGCTCGATATGCACCCCGGCAAACCCGGTGCCACACGCGCGCGACTCGCACTCAGACATATCTACGACCATTCTGCCTCGCCTATGGAGACCGCTTCGGCAATCGCCCTCTCGCTCCCAACAAGCGAAGGCGGTGTTGGCATTCGAGGCATCGAGCTCAACAAACCGCTTGAAATCCCTCAACGTCTTTGGCACTGCGCCAAAGCTCGAACGCTCAAAATCGACACGCTCGTTACCTATAAGCGCAGGGAGCTCGGTATCGAATATAAGGGCGGTTTTCACGATGAGCTCGAGCGCAAGGGAGCAGATGCGGAGCGAGAGGCCGTTCTCTCCCAAATGGGATATCGAATCGTTACGCTCACTTCGGCTCAGTTCGGCAGCCAGCTCGCCTTTCACCGCGCCATGAACAACATTCGCGAAGCACTCGGCATGCCTCGCTGTACCGACACCGGGTACCAGCGAGAGCAAAACGAACTACGCAAGGCGCTTATCCGCAACTGGAAGGGCATGCGAGACGAAGAGGCACCTTTCGAATAGTGCCACTCCCGTGAACTCAATCCAAACGTGTACGTCAGCCTTCAAAGATGTCGAAAAATGTCGGTTTTGGAGGGTGACGTACATGTTTGGGGAAGCGTGGGATCGAGACGTATTTCGATAACAAAAAAGCCCCATTGCTGGGGCTCATACCATCTAATGGCGGAGGAGGAGGGATTCGAACCCTCGTGACCTTATACAGGCCAAACGGTTTTCGAGACCGCCGCATTCAACCACTCTGCCACCCCTCCGCGTGGGGTAAAAACAAAGCAGGCTCGAAGGCCTGCTTTGGAATTAACTGGCGGAGAGTCAGGGATTTGAACCCTGGAGACGCTTTTGACGCCTACACGATTTCCAATCGTGCTCCTTCGGCCACTCGGACAACTCTCCGTTAAATGCGAAAGTCAGTATACACGAGGAATCGCAAAGTGCAAACAGAAAAGTTGGCATTTTTTAAAACGCTTGGCCGCGCTTGGCGTTGCGGTGGGGTTTGAGGTACCAAAAAAACGGCTTTCGACCAGCGTGGTTGATCAGCTCAATTGTTCAAAAGGGGTATTCATAAGCGACTTGGCAATGAATATAAAAATCTTTGGGTGGTGTTGTGGACCACTGGTATGCATTTTGCGACCACAGCCTTGTGCCCGTTGACCTGTGGCTTGGCTCAGCTTGTCCCCACGGCACCGTATCTTGTCCACAGATCCGTCAAGCTTTTGGTCGGCATTTGGTTGGAATGCGCATGAAACGTCGTGCGAGTATGGGCATATGTGGAGGTCATGAGGTTGTAGCTGCATATTCTTGCAGCCTGGGAGGTTGAAAGATATTATTACCAAGTCTTTTCCTGCTTCAGGCGCACCTTCACGACCTGAAGCCACATTTGCCCAGAGGAGGTGACAATATGAAGGCTTATGAACTGCTGTTCTTTGTTGACCCGTCGCTCGACCCCGAGACTCGTCTCGCTGTTATGAAGCGTATCGATACCACGATCGCTGAGGGCGCTGGCAAGGTCGACTCCGTTGACGAGTGGGGCAAGCGCAAGCTCGCCTACGAGATCAACGACCTCACCGATGGTGACTACACCCTCATCAACTTCCACGCAGATCCTACCCAGATCGCCGAGCTTGATCGCGTCCTGCGCATCACCGACGCTGTGGTCCGCCACATGATCGTCCGTCGCGACGACCAGGAGTAAAACTGTCGTTTTGGACTGGGCTTGTGCCCCAAGAGGAAGTAGTGAGTTATGAGCATCAATCGAGTGAACATCACCGGTAACCTCACCCGCGATCCCGAGCTGCGCGCCACCGCCGGCGGAACCCAGGTTCTGTCCTTTGGCGTCGCCGTGAACGATCGTCGCCGCAACGCGCAGACTGGCGAGTGGGAGGACTATCCCAACTTTGTCGACTGCACCATGTTCGGCACCCGCGCCGAGGCCGTGAGCCGTTTCCTGGCAAAGGGAAACAAGGTCGCGATCGAGGGCAAGCTGCGCTACAGCTCTTGGGAGCGCGACGGTCAGCGCAGGAGCAAGCTTGAGGTCATCGTCGATGAGATCGAGTTTATGAGCTCCCGTGGTGGCCAGGGTGGCTACGATCAGGGCGGTTACGCCCCCGCAGCTCCCGCGCCCGCAGCACGTCCTGCCGCACCGGTGGCTACGCCGCCCGCGGTCGACGTCTACGATGAGGACATCCCGTTCTAGGGGTTGTTCACCTATTTTTGAGTGAGAGGCGGCTTCGGTTCGCCGAAGTTGCCAAATGAAAGGTATTTTGACATGGCTAATGATTTTTCTGCACGTCAGCCGCGTCGTAAGTACTGCCAGTTCTGCAAGGAGAACACTGAGTTCATTGACTATAAGGACACTCAGCTTCTCCGTAAGTACATGACCGACCGTGGCAAGATCAAGCCCCGTCGCGTCACTGGCGCTTGCACGCAGCATCAGCATGACATCGCCAACGCCATCAAGCGCGCCCGCGAGATGGCTCTCCTGCCGTACACCGTCCCCGTGGTTTCCTCTCGTGGCAACCGCGACCGCGGCTAAGAAGGGAGACGCATCATGAAGGTTATTCTTCTCGATGAGATCAAGGGCAAGGGCGGCGAGGGTGACGTCGTAGAGGTCGCTCAGGGTTACGCTGAGAACTTCCTGTTCCCCAAGAAGCTCGCTGTTGCCGCCACCAAGGGCAACCTCAAGCAGCTTGACGAGCGTCGCAACAACATCGCCAAGCGCGAGGCCGTCCGTCTGGCTACCGCCAACGAGACCAAGGCTGCCTTCGAGGGCAAGACGGTCACCGTTGACGTCAAGGTCGGCGACGAGGGCATCCTCTTTGGCTCCGTTACCGCCGCTATGATCGCTGATGCCATCAAGGCTCAGCTCGGTATGGACATCGACCGCAAGCGCGTCGAGCTCGGTAAGCCCATCAAGGTTGCCGGTGCCCACACCGTTGCCATCTCGCTGTACCGCGAGATCAAGGCCGAGGTTGTCGTTCTCGTCGGCGTTACCGCCGAGGAGCTCGCTGCCGAGGCTGAGGTCGAGGAGGCCGCTGAGGTCGCCGAAGCCGAGACCGCCGAGGTCGAGACTGAGGCTGCTGCCGAGTAGCATTTGCTGCAACGCAACAATCTTGTTCTAAGAAGGGCGCTCTGGGAGACCAGGGCGCCCTTTTGTTTTTTGCGCTGAGTGAGTGTCATGGTGAACGTTGCGTCGAAGTCCTATATACAGGACCGTTTATCCGTTTGGTTCGGTGATGATTGGCGGCGCGCGGCGCGTTTTGGGATCGTGGCTGATACTATGGATGCTCGCAAGCGATATGAATGAGGATGCTCATGGCATATGACGATAGGGAGACCGGGCTGACGGTCGAGGACCGCGGCTCAAAGTTGGGTCTTCCCCAAAACCAAGATGCAGAGGCCAATGTACTGGCCGCTATGCTGCTATCGCCCGAGGTGGTCGAAGAGGCCCAGGTCGAGCTGCAGCCCGATGACTTCTACCGGCCCATTCATAAGACCATCTATACTGCGATGGTCGATATGTACAACAGCCGCATTCCCATCGACTCCATCTCGCTGATCGATTACCTGCGAAGCATCAACAAGCTCGATGCCGTGGGCGGCGAGGCGTACATTTTGGAGTTGATGGGTCAGACCCTGTCGCTCGTCAACTGGCAGCACCATGCCGCCATCGTTCGCCGCGACTCGATGCTGCGCGAGCTGATCGGCGCCACCAACGAGATCAACGCGCTGGCATATAACGCCCCCACCGACACCAAAGAGGTTGTCGAGCTGGCCGAGAGCAAGCTGCTCAAGGTTACGGCGCGCGAGGTCAAGTCGAGCTACAAGACGTTGACCGAGTTTATGGTCGAGGCCTATAACGAGGCCGAGGAAGTGTGCCAGGCCGGTGGCCAGGCTGCGGGCGTGCCCACGGGCTTTCCGTCACTCGACCGCATGCTCATGGGTTTTCGCGAGGGCCAGCTCATCATCATCGGCGCCCGTCCTGCTGTAGGTAAGACGTCGTTCGCTCTGAACCTGGCGCTCAACGCTGCCGCTGCTGGTTATACCGTTGGCTTCTTCTCGCTGGAGATGTCGGGTAAGGAAATTGCCCAGCGTCTGATTTGCGCCTATGCCATGATCTCGATCAGTGACTTCCGCATGGGTCGCATTAGCCCCGAGCAGTGGGCCAATATCAACGAGGCCACGCAGACCTTGTCCAAGCTCGATATTCTGATTGACGATACGCCCGGCACCACAGTGACCGAGATTCGCGCCAAGAGCCGCCGCATGCTCCATAACAAGGAGAAGGCAATCATCATCCTGGACTACCTGCAGCTGGTGAGTCCTCCGCCGGGACGCCGCTCCGAGAGCCGTACCGTCGAGGTTTCGGAGATGTCGCGTGGTCTGAAGATCATGGCCAAGGAGCTCAAGATTCCGCTCATCGCGCTGTCGCAGCTCTCGCGTCAGGTCGAATCCCGTACCGGCAAGCGTCCGCAGCTTTCCGACCTTCGTGAATCGGGCTCTATCGAGCAGGACGCCGATATCGTCATGTTCTTGGACCGCTCCGCCGACGAGGCCGAAGCCTCGCGCGACGATCGACCCGACGAGGGCGTTACGCGTATCGTCGTGGCCAAGAACCGTTCGGGCCCGATCGGCGACGTCGACCTGATGTTCCTGCCGGCATCCACCAAGTTCTATGAGCTTGATGGGGCACATGCCGAGGAGTAGGACAGGCGCCCGTTGCACGGGTATACTGGGAATGTTTTGTGCTTCTGCGTGCCGGCGTGGCGCGTAGACAGTCCATAAATGTAAGGAGTAAACATGCCGTCAACCGTTTTGGTCGGTGCCCAGTGGGGCGATGAGGGCAAGGGTAAGATTTGCGACCTGGTCGCCGGCGACTTCGATGCCGTCGTGCGCTACTCGGGCGGCAACAACGCCGGTCACACCATCGTCGTCAACGGCAAGAAGTACGGCCTGCACCAGGTGCCCTCCGGCATCATGTATTCTGACCACGTGTCGGTGATCGGTAACGGCTGCGTCGTCAACCCCAAGGTTGTCCTTGAGGAGATCGATATGTTCGAGGCCGACGGCATCACCACCAAGAACCTCAAGATTAGCGGCAACGCGCATGTCATCATGCCGTACCACATCGATCTGGATGGCGCCTTTGAGCAGAAGCTCGGCAAGAAGAACATCGGTACCACCAAGCGCGGCATCGGTCCGTGCTATCAGGACAAGATGGCCCGCATCGGCCTGCGCATGCAGGACATGCTGGACGAGGCACTGTTCCGCGACAAGCTGGAGACCGCTCTCGCCCGCGTGAACCCCGAGCTCGAGCTCATCTACAACCTGCCCACCTACACCGTAGACCAGATTTGCGACGAGTACCTGCCGATGGCCGAGCGCCTGCGTCCCTACATCACCGAGACGAGCCTGCTGCTCAACAACATGATCGATGAGGGCAAGGACCTGCTGTTTGAGGGCGCCCAGGCGACGCTACTCGACATCGACCACGGCACCTATCCGTACGTGACGTCTTCCAACTGCACCGCCGGCGGCGCCATCACCGGCTCCGGCGTCGGTATGAAGAACGTCAACCGCGTGCTGGGCGTCATGAAGGCCTATATCACCCGCGTCGGTTCGGGCCCCATGCCCACCGAGCTTTCCTATGAGTCCGAGGCCGGCCACACGCTGACCGAGGAGGGCTATGAGTACGGCGTGACCACCGGTCGCCGTCGTCGTTGCGGCTGGTTTGACGGCCCTATCGCCAACTATGCCTCGCGCGTCAACGGCCTCACCGACATCGCCGTGACCAAGCTCGACGTGCTTTCGGCTTTCGACACCATCAAGGTGTGCGTTGCCTACGACGTCGATGGCGAGCGTTACACGAGCGTGCCCGAACACCAGGTGCGCTTTGAGCATGCCAAGCCCATCTACGAGGAGCTCCCTGGCTGGAAGTGCGATATCACCGGTTGCCGCAGCTTTGAGGAGCTGCCGCAGGAGGCTCAGGACTACGTGGCGTTTATCGAGGATCTGGCACACACCCGCGTGACGTTCATTGGCGTTGGCGCTGGTCGCGAGCAGATCATCAACCGATTCTGGAAGTAATCGGGACTATTTGGTTATTGCGATATACCCCTTTGCAGCCCGGACGGGCGGCCGAGGGGTATATTTGCTTGCAAAGGGCTCGCGCGGAGCGGGCCGTTCATCCATAGAGGAGGCACCCTTGAAGGCGGACACTCAAACCATCGACATCCTGTTGTTGGGCAGCGGCGGCCGTGAGCATGCTTTGGCAGCCAAGCTCGCAGCATCACCGCGCGCCGGCAAGCTCTACATTGCGCCGGGCAACGGCGGCACCGCGAGCTGCGGCGAGAACGTTGTTCTCGACGACTGCGATCCTGCGGCCGTGGCGGCGTTTGCGCAGAGCCACGGATGCGGACTTGTGGTAATTGGCCCCGAGGCTCCGCTCGTGGCGGGCGTGGCCGACGCCGTGCGCGCGGCGGGTATTCCCTGCTTTGGCCCGGGTGCCGAGGGCGCCCAGATGGAGGGCTCCAAGCTGTTCTCCAAGCAGCTCATGGAGCGCGCCGGTATCCCTACGGCGGCCTACGGCTCGTTTACCGACGAGGCTTCGGCTCTTGCCTACGTGCGCGAGCAGGGCGCCCCGCTGGTCGTCAAGGCCGACGGCCTTGCCGCGGGCAAGGGCGTTATCGTGGCAACCGAGCTTGCGCAGGCCGAGGAGGCCGTGCGCGAGTGTTTTGGCGGCACCTTTGGCGATGCCGGCAACACCGTGGTTATCGAGGAGATGCTCGTTGGCCCCGAGTGCTCGCTGCTGGCCTTTACCGACGGCAAGACCGTTCGCCCCATGGCCACCTCGCAGGACCACAAGCGCGCGCTCGAGGGCGACAAGGGCCCCAACACCGGTGGCATGGGCGTCTACAGCCCGGTGCCCATCGTGACTGACGAGGAGCACGCCACGATGGTGAAGGTCATGGAGCAGACCGTGGCCGAGCTCGCTGTCGAGGGTATCGACTACCGCGGCTGCCTGTACGGCGGCTTTATGCTCACGCCTGCCGGCCCCAAGGTGCTGGAGTTCAATGCCCGCTTTGGCGACCCCGAGACGCAGGTCGTGCTGCCGCGCCTTAAGAACGACCTGGTCGAGGTCATGCTGGCTTGTGCCAACTGCGAGCTCGATCAGATTGAGCTCGACTGGCGTGACGAGTGGGCCGTGGCCGTTGTCCTGACGAGCGCGGGCTATCCCGGCAGCTACGAGAAGGGCAAGGTCATCACCGGTATCGCCGATGCCGAGGCCATGGAGAACGTGACCGTGTACCACGCGGGCACCGCCGTGGTGGACGGCCAGCTCGTGACCAATGGTGGCCGCGTGCTTGCCGTGACCGCGCTGGGCGATACGTTTGAGAACGCCCGCAACCTTGCCTACGAGGCCTGCGAGAAGATTGATTTTGAGGGCAAGACCCTGCGTCACGACATCGGCCTGCGCGCGCTGCGCGGCCGCGACGCCTGGGATGCCTAAAATCCGAGAGGAATGAGACGGATGGACGAGAAGAACGAAGAGCTCGTGGACGCGCAGATCGTCGAAGAGGACAGCCGCGTGTATGGGCACGCCGAGGGCGAGCCTGGTGGCGAGGTCGCTGACGAGCCGGCGCTGGTGCTGGGCGATGACGACCCGCACGATGCCGAGCTGCACGAGAAGATTCTTTCGGAGGAGTGCGCCTGGAAGGGCAAGATCCTCGACGTCCACCGTCTTGAGGTTGAGCTGCCCAACGGTCGCCGCAGCGCCCGCGATATCGTTCGCCATCCGGGTGCGGCGGCTGTTGTGGCACTGACCGAGAGCGGCAAGATCGTACTGGTGCGTCAGTACCGCACCGCCATCGACCGCGTGACGGTCGAGATTCCCGCCGGCAAGCTCGATCCAGGCGAGGACCCGCTCGATTGCGCCAAGCGCGAGCTGCATGAGGAGACGGGCTTTAGGGCTGGTCGCATTCGCTTTTTGACGTCGATTGTCACGTCCTGTGGTTTTTGCGATGAGATTATCCACATCTACTTGGCTACCAAGCTCGAGTTTGATGCGCCCAACCCCGATGATGACGAGTTTGTCAACGTGGACCTGGTGCCGCTGCATGAGCTGATCGACGCCGTACTCGACGGCAAGATCGAAGACGCCAAGACCGTCGTGGGCGCCTTGGCCTGCGACAGCATCGCACACCGCCTTGGGGGCACGGAGCTTTAACGAGTGGGGATAGCCCTGGGACAAGTACTACTGATTGCTTTGTCCCAGGGCCTTACGTTGCTGATATTTCTTTGAGGATCACATGCTGAAGAGGTTTCTTTCGTATTACGAGCCCCAGATGGGGCTTTTTGTTGCTGATACTGTTTGTGCTCTGGTGCTTGCCGCCATTGACCTTGCTTTTCCTATTATTCTGCGTAATTTGACCGGTGGGCTATTTACTCAGGGTCAGGCTGCCATTATGCAGGCGCTCGGCATGATCGCGGTGGGCTTGGTGCTGATGTATGCCGTCCGCTGCGCCTGCCGCTACTTTGTGAGCTATTGGGGCCACGTGATGGGCGCGCGCATGGAGTCCAAAATGCGCGAGGACCTGTTCGACCAGTATGAGCGCTTTAGCTTTGCGTACTTCGACCGCAACAGCTCGGGTGACATGATGAGCCGCGTGGTCAACGACCTGTTCGATATCTGCGAGGCGGCGCATCACGTACCCGAGTGGATCATCATCTGCGGTATCGAGATTATCGGCTCGTTTGTGATCCTCTTTACCATCGCTCCGGTGCTGGCGCTTGCCATGGCCGTGGTGACGGCGGCGTTTGCGGTCGTCATGTTTTGGCAGAACATGCGCATGCGCGAGGTCTTTAGCGACAACCGCAAGAAGATCAGCGGCATTAATGCACAGCTGCAGGATTCTCTGGCGGGCATGCGCGTGGTCAAGAGCTTTGCCAACGAGGAGACCGAGCGTGCCAAGTTCCGTGCCTCTAACGACCGCTACCTTTTGTCCAAGGAGAACATGTATCACGCCATGGGCGTCTATACCGCGACGTATGGCCTGCTCTCGGGTGTGCTCTATGTGATCGTGGTGCTGCTGGGCGGCTGGCTGGTCGCCCAGGGACAGCTGCAGGCGGTCGATATGGCGACCTTTGCACTCTATATTTCGCTGTTCTGCACGCCGCTCGAGACGCTCGTCAATTCGGCCGAAACGTATCAGAAGGCCATCGCCGGCTTTAAGCGTATGGACGAGGTGCTCTCGACCGCGCCGGATATCCAGGACAAGCCGGGCGCTACGGATCTGCAGGTGACTGCCGGCGCCGTGGAGTATCACGACGTGTGCTTTAACTACGAGGATGTCGAGCTGGGCGAGGGCTATGCCGACGAGCGTCCCGTTATCGACCATATGGACCTGTCCATCAAGCCCGGGCAGACCATCGCTTTGGTTGGCCCTTCGGGCGGCGGCAAGTCCACGACCTGTTCGCTGCTGCCGCGCTTTTATGACGTGGCTACCGGATCCATTAGCATCGACGGTCAGGACGTGCGCGATGTGACGCAGCAGAGCCTGCGCCGCGCCATCGGCCTGGTGCAGCAGGATGTCTATCTGTTTGACGGTACGATTGGCGAGAACATCGCCTACGGCAAGCCGGGCGCTACGGCGGAAGAGATCGCCGAGGCGGCCCGCCGCGCCAATATCGATACCTTTATCGAATCGCTTCCGCAGGGCTACGACACCGTGGTGGGCGAGCGCGGCAGCCGTCTTTCGGGCGGACAGAAGCAGCGCGTTGCCATCGCGCGCGTGTTTCTCAAGAACCCCAAGATCCTGATTTTGGACGAGGCGACGAGTGCTTTGGATAACGAGAGCGAGGAGGCGGTGCAGGAGTCACTCGAAGAGCTGGCACGCGGCCGCACCACGATTATTATCGCCCACCGTCTTTCGACCATTAAGCATGCCGATGAGATTGCGACCGTTGAGCATGGTCGCGTTGTGGAGCGTGGCACGCACGAGGAGCTTCTCGCCCGTGGCGGCACCTATGCCCGTTACTATCGAATGCAGTTCGAAGGTGCGCGTGCGCACGAGCTCGACTGATTGATATGACAGGAAGTTTATGGCTGACAAGAACCCTTTGACTCCGGAAGAAGTGACGGAGTTATTCTCCGAAATCGATGCATCCGGCGTCTTGGATCCCACGCTCGCCAAAAAGCGTACCGAGCGCATGCGTGAGAAGGAGGCTGCGGCCAAGCGCGGTGACAAAGCGGCGCTAGCGCAGCTGCGCAGCGAGGACCGCGCGAGCCAGGCAAAACATATCGACCCGCTGTCCGAGGACGATCCTTCGGGCTCGCAGGTGAGCCATACCATTACGAAGACCGCGATGGCCGTGGTCATCGGTATTTTGGTGCTGATCGTGGGCATACAGATTGGCTACGGCGTGATGCGTCGTCTGAACACCGCCAACCTGTCCGAGAGCGTTTCGGTCGATACCGTTTCGACCGCGCTCAAGGGTGGACTTGAATGGGGCAACGGCTTTACGCAGTTCCCGCTCGACTTCACCGTCGATGAAGCCGATGAACGCACGGGCACGGTCGAGGTGACGGTGTTGGACACATCGTCCGCCAACGAGCTCGAGCTGCTGTCCAACGGGCAGATTCAGGCCGCGGCGCTTGCGACCAACGCGTTGCTCAACGATAAGATCGACCGCGTGGTGTATAACGTTCACGCCTATATCGACGAGGATAGCAACATTCAGCACGATTCCTTCTTTGGCATGTTCCCCGCGCGGGGCCACCAGAGCGCCATTTTGACGTTCGTGTGGACCAAGAGCTCATCCAACGCCACGAGTATCGACTGGAAGATGCGCATCGTGAGTATGGATGACACCATCGCCGAACGCATTCAGAAGCAGGTGAACTCGGTGTCGTCGTTGATTGAGGACCCGGTGGTTAGCCAGACCAAGATTGACGAGGAAAAGGCCGAACGTGACCTGGAGCATCGTCTGCATGGCCGCGAGATTTTCCGCGGTGGCAAGCCCGATCGCACACCGTCCGAACTGCTGGAACAGGACAAGAAAAAGTAAGACGCCATCATCCCGCGTGAGCCACAAGCCCCGCGGGATGATTTTTTAATCCCCGTCCCAGAGAAATCATTATGCATAGAAAGTCATAATTATCATTTCGTAAACATTTCGATGAAATTAACGCCATGAGGCATGCTTGCGGTTACAATACCGCGAGGCCTAACTACACACCTTTAAGCCGGTCCTGTGAGACCGGGAAGGAGAATTATGGCGAACAACCATACCGCGGGCGCTGCCGCCCGCACCTTCGCGCCCAGCGAGCTTTGCCAGCGTATGCTGGCCAAAACCAGCAAGGGCACCTGCGGTCCCTGCATCCTGTATCTTGAGGATGGGACCATTTTTTATGGACGTGCATGCGGCGCCGAGGGCACCGCGACCGGCGAAGTCTGCTTCAACACCTCACTCGAGGGCTACTTTGAGGTCATGACCGACCCGAGTTATGCCGGCCAAATCGTAACCATGACCTATCCGCAGATCGGCAACTACGGTATCGACGAGACCGACGTCCAGTCGGCCTTCCCCGGCGACGCCGTGCGCCCTGCGAGCGCTCCGGCTATGCGCGGCATGATCGTTCGCGACATGTGCACCACGCCTTCTAACTGGCGCTCGGCCGTCAGCGTGCCGGAGTATCTGCGCGCCCACGGCATCGTCGCTATCGAGGGCGTCGACACCCGCGCTCTGGTGCGCCATCTGCGCGACAATGGTTCCAAGATGGGCATTATCTCGACCGAGATCTTCGACGTCGACGAGCTTGCCGAGCGTCTGGCCGCAGCGCCCACGCTGGTAGGCGAGAACCTGGTCAAGACCGTAAGTTGCCCCGCGCCTCATGAGTTTGTGGCTGCCGACCTGCCTGCCACGCATGACTTTGCGCTTTCGGCTGCCGCTCCTGCCCGTCACAAAGTGGTCGCCTACGACTGCGGTGTGAAGCGCGGCATTCTGGAGGGGCTGGTCCGCGCCGGCTGCGACCTTACCGTCGTGCCGTGGGACACGCCCGCGAGTGAGGTGCTCGACATGAATCCCGACGGCGTCTTTTTGTCCAATGGCCCCGGCGACCCCGACGCCGTGGTGGAGACCTACGAGCAGGTGCAGCAGCTGATCGGCAAGGTGCCGGTCTTTGGTATTTGTCTTGGTCACCAGATGATCAGCCTGGCCTGCGGCGCCCAGATGGAAAAGCTTAAGTTCGGTCACCGCGGTGGCAACCAGCCGGTTATGAACCTGGTAAGCCGCCGTGTGGAGATCACCGCGCAAAACCATGGCTTTGGCCTGCTGTTCCCCAGCTTGGGCAAGCTTGTCCCCGAGCTTTCCGGCGGCGAGACCGAGCATGCGGCCGATGGAGATCTGCGCGTCTGGGTGCGCCGCGGAATCGCGCCGGTCGTGATGAACGAGCGCTTTGGCCGCATTCGCCTAACACATGTGAACCTCAACGACGGCACCGCCGAGGGCATCCAGCTGCTCGACGCCCCGTGCTTCTCGGTCCAGTATCACCCCGAGGCCTCGCCTGGCCCCACCGATGCCCACTATCTCTTTACCGCCTTTACGCGACTCATGGACGGCGAGGAGAACTACCTGGACATCGACACCGCGAAGGACCGCCTGGCTGGCTGGAACTTTGCCGAGACCGCCGCGACCGAGACCGAGGAGAACTAACATGCCGAAACGTACTGACATCAAGCGTATCCTCGTTATTGGTTCGGGCCCCATCGTTATTGGCCAGGCCTGCGAGTTCGACTACTCCGGCGCCCAGGCCTGCAAGGTGCTCAAGGAGGATGGCTTTGAGGTCATCCTGGTCAATTCCAACCCGGCGACCATCATGACCGACCCGGGCTTGGCCGACCGCACCTATGTTGAGCCTATCACCTGTCTCTTATACACATCTCCGAGCCCACGAGACGTAGAGGAATCTCG
>CABSYH010000012.1:0-17680 GCA_902481965.1 uncultured Collinsella sp. | reverse complement strand
ATGTGTATAAGAGACAGACCATGCGGCTACCTCCTCCTGACGGCGCTGAGCGGCTTCGGGGAGAAGTGCTCGTCGCGCTCGACGGCGGCGAACCCCATCTGGCGGTTCAGCTCGGCCATCTCCTTGATGCTGAAGTAGCCGAGCTCGTCGTCGTAGCCCTCGACGAGGCCGAACGCCTCGTCCGTGCCGTCGAACTCGAGCAGCCACCAGTCCCATCCGCTCATGCACGAGAAGTAGTGGGCATAGACCGTGGGGTCCTCTGCTCCGTCCTGCTCGTAGAGCCTTGGAGCCGTCTTGGCGATTTCCCTCGTCATCAGCTGCTGCATCTCTTCCTCCGTTCCGGGCACCCTGCCCTCAACATCTCGCCCCTGCGGGCAAAGCCGAATGGCGACGCCGCGCGTCGTCGTCGGCTTTGCTCCCTGCAAAGCCGCACCGGAGCGAAGGCGGGTCAAGGGAGGTCCATGACGACCTCCACCAACCGGAGCGGAGCGGAGGTTTGTGCGGGGTCTCATGGGCCCCCTTGACGCGGCGTAGCGGAGGTGCCGCCCGGCCGCGGAGCCGTGGCCATACGGCGGCGCATGCCGGATACCGGCGGCAGCAAAAGGGCCCGCCGGCGGCGGGCCCGAAGGGGAGAATATGGATTACGCATCGTTTCCGGAAAGGGGCATCCATGACAGAAGCCGAGCAGAACCAGATCTTCGATATCAGCTACGAGATGCGCGGGCTCGCGGCGACGCTCCTCGCGGCATCCCGCGGCGACCTACAGGATCCGGACAGAATCGTCGAATATGCCGCAGGCCAAATCGACCGATTTGCCGACAATCTCGCGTCATGCATTACAGGAAAACCTTTCGACTCCGACGAGCGCCTTGATGGCCTTACGCCTAGCGGACGTTTTTGACGTTTGGCGGTTGCTCCGTGACATGATAAAAGACCCCCAAGTAGCCCGGAAAGCACGCAAAGAGGTCTTAAAGCGAAAGGGCACCGCGTATGCGTTGCCCGCCGCTTCGCATTGTAGCCGATTGCTTGAGCGATTTTGATATGCAGCATTTTGACCCTGACGAGCGCTCGTCACTTTTTTGAACGGGACATTCGGAGGACAGAGGCCTTTTGACGTACGACGTTTACGTTCCGGCGACGGGTCTACACCCCCACGTCGTTCTTGGTGAGGGTGTTGTCGAACGCCCAGACCCACCAGCGCAGGTGGTCCTCAGCCCCGTGGATGTCGTCCTCCTCGTGGTAGTGCTCGAGCATGAGCTGGGTGCGCCACTGGCCGAAGCGAACGGTGTAGGTGGCCGTCTGGGCGTTCTGCACGATAGCCCCGAAGGGCTCGATCTCGAGGATTTGATCGATGGTGAAGCAGCGCCCGTCCGGCCAGCAGACGCGGATGGGGACCATGGTCCCGTCGGCGTTTGCGCGGGCGTAGACGTCGACGTACTGCTTGTGGACGCGCCGACCTGGCCTGTCGCCGCGGGCGCGCACCGTGATGCCGCCGCCGAAGTCCTTGGTGTGATCTGTCACGCGGGCGTCACCGCCATGCCGCTGCCACGCTCGACGAACCAGTCGCCGTGCTCCCACCAGACCGTCTTGCGCTGCTTTGCGATGCAGACGTCGTAGCGCACGCAGAGATTGCCAAAGAGGGCGCGGCCGAACTCGGAGCGGAAGTAGATGGACTCGACCTGCCAGGAGCGGCCGTCGGGCCAGTGGATGGTGACCGGGTCGGACGGGCCACGGTCGGGGTCGTCGGTCCCGTTGACGTCCACCGGGATGTAGATGCGGCGGTCCTCCGTGGGGATGCCGCAGGTGCCCGCGAGGGAGTGCTTCTTCATGATCATATGCCTTACCTCCCGTACACGTGTTCGTGTTTTGCTTCTACCAGTATCGGCCGGGCGTTTGGTTTTGTAAAGCGAACATGGTGTGGGGGTTGCGTGGTTGTGTCTGGCCGGGGTGGTAAAAGGGCGAGTGCTTGCGTTGGTCTATCATCTGATGCCAATACGAGCGAATGGGAGCCATCTTGTTTACTTACTATCATGTCGATAAATGGGGAAATCTCGTCGCCGTCGATCTGCTTCCCTACATCGTTGCGGCCGTTGTCTCGATTGTTCTCATCTGCTGCGTCGTCTCTCTGGTGCGAAGAGTCCTGGCGAATCCCTTTCACTACCCATACTTCGTCGAGCGGTTCGATGTCTCCGGCAGGCGCAACGTGAAGATCGACGACCTGATAGATCGCTTTATGCTCGAGCCCGCCAACTGGGAAAAGATAGTCGCGGAGCGCTCCTACATCCAGGAGTGGAAGGCACAGCAGGAGGAATACCTGAAGACCTGCAGCCTGCGGAAGCGCCGGGAGCGGCAATACGCCGAGACACTCGACGACGCGCACGCGTTCCAGTTTGTCACGTGCCGTGAGCAGACACGCTACAGGCAGAGGAACTACGTGAAGACGTCCTACAAAGTGTCCGTGGACGATAGCGTGATGGCCGTGAGCTGGGACTGGGTTGTGAACAGGCGAAACCGCCTCGCCGCCATTAACGACGAAGCGACGCTCAGGGATTACCATGCTCGCAACCAGCGGAAGCTGATGACTAAACAGCTGCGCGAGCAGATAGCGCGAAGGGACAACTACACCTGCCAGATGTGCGGGAAGTACATGCCCGATGGTGTTGGATTGCACATCGACCATATCGTGCCGGTCGCTAGGGGCGGTAAGACCGTGCCGTCTAATCTGCAGGTGCTCTGCTCGAAGTGCAACGGGCGGAAGGGCGCGAGGTAGCCGCTTGCTCGCTATTCTTCGAAGAAGTCCGTGTCCACGGCCTTGATTTCGTAAACCTGCCTTGTGCTCACGCCGACACCGTAGTCGATCATGAGGCCGGCGGGCGCGGGGCCGTCGACGAGCACGACCGTCTGGCCGAGTAGACCTTCTGCATAGCGTCGTGCCTCCTTCGAGAACCGGGCAGTTGTGATAACCATCCGTCCCGCGGCGACACGCTATCGGACGATGTTCATCAACCCCAATATGCAACGTCGCTATCCGCGAATCATGAATCCCCTTCAGCTGTTACTTCACCTTCCATGCGGCGGGCCAGTCGGCAGGCTGGGTCTTCTCGTTCAAGGCGGGCAGCTCGTTAACAATAGCGATCGTCTCCATCGACACAGTCACGACGCGCTCGACCAGGTCGACGATATAGCGCGGATCGTCGCTGTAGTCGTTGGGATCGTTGATGATGCCCGAGGCCTTGTCCTTGCGGACCTGATAGCGATCCATGAGCCAACCGATGGCCGAGCGCCCATTGACGACGTACTCGTATGCCTCCAGTGGGATGCCGCGCAGCGTCATGCTCTCGGCGACCTTGAGGACGGTCATGTCCTGGCCCTTGGGATGCTCTTCGTCCTTCTTGCACTTGCCGAACGTCATCTTGACCGTACGACCGGGGTTCGCCGAGTCGCCGTCCTCGACGATCGATGCCCATGGGTCAATCGTCTCGTAATCGAGATGAAGATGGGCGAGTTTTCGACCCGCCTCCGAGAACCTAGCAAAGTCCGCGGCGAGCGGGATGCGCGGCAACTCTTTCTTGAGATTCGATTCGAAGCGTTTGCGGTACTCGGGAGAATGCAGGATGCCGTAGACGTAGTAGAAAATATCGGTCTTGTTGAGCTCAATACCGCCATCCTTCTTGTAGCGCTTCGGAAACGCATGCGGATAAACCTCACGAAAGACTTTGAGAGTCTCGTCCGTGATGGCGTCATGGCGTGAATAACTCTTCTCGGTATGGGTTGCACCGTCGCCGAACAGCGATGTCTGTCCACCAGGAGCCACATAGTCGTTTTCGTCAAATAGGGTCGTACCCGTCTGCTCCTCCTCATACCAGTAGAGAGGAAAGCACTGAGAATCTCCGACGAAATGCAAGTCGGGCAGATTACTTGTCACCATTGCGCTCATAGCCGAGCCGCCGGTATACACGATACATAGGTTTTCAAGGCAACGGAGAGAGCCCTGCTGGTAGGTCATTTCGGCCCCGCCTTTTCCCGTTATCTTTGAGAGGATATTGGGCTGCTGGTAGGTCCTTTCGGCCTTTTCCCTCCCGCTTGCCGCGAGAGGGAAAAGGCGGGGCTGCTGGTAGGTCCTTTCGTTCATCACACGGTCGTAGTAAACCCATTGCTTGCAGAACGGCCTATACGACCCCATTACGACCTCGTCACGGTTATAGACTAGCCGCTCTCCCTTCCTGGCAGCATCCTCCATGCGCCGTGTCCAGCTGAAGCGGATCGGATCATATTCAATTGCACGTCCCTCGCTCTTTGCAGCTTGAATCTCAGCGTCCATGTTCGTTAGCAGACGCTCCATTTGCCCCTGTACTCTCGAACGCGAGAATCCCCACGCCCAAGGGTCGCGCTGCGTTTTAAGGCCCGCAGACCAGATGGTAAACATGCCGTAGGGAGGCTTTCTCTTCGTTATTCCTAGCGGCGCAAATTCATAGAACGAATCGTCGCGCTGGTTCAGCCAGTCGCCATATTTATCGGGTTCAATCGTTTGCCAATCAATATCACCATTGATTGCAAAATCTCGGATCAGCCTAAGCTTGTCCTCACGACTCAGATAGTCGCCGATATCGTGATAGTGAACAACCCCATGCTCTTTTGAGTCCGGGTTCTTAACCAACATAGTTATAGCGACGCCGATCTTAGCGCCGGCATCAAACACCTTACCGCCCTCACGCTTCCAGTCGGAAGTGTTCTGATTCCCCTTAAGGTTGAAGACGTAGATGCTGTTGAATTCTTCCACGAGCGATCGGCGGAACCCGTTGGAGGAAGATCCGTCAACCCATCCGCCGTTGCTTACGAAGCAGACAATGCCCCTCTCTTCGATTCGGTCGCTCGCCCACCTGAAGGCGCGGAAGTACGAATCGTAAAGCGAGTTCTTATTTGTCGCAGTCGTTTTCGCGACATACGTCTGCGCGATGCGGCTGTCGAGCGTCGGATACTTCTCATTCTGGTTATTGTCGTTGGCGCTCGTCTGGCCTACCGAGTAGGGCGGGTTGCCCACAATCACCCGGATCGGGAGCGCGTTCTGGATGCGCACGCGATCCGTGTTGCCATAGAACACCTCGTCATCGAGGGTGTTCGATTCCTCGGTCATCTGGAACGTATCGGTGAGCACCGCACCCTCGAACGGCTGATAGTCGCCGCCTATGCGGGCATGGTAGGCGTACTCGATATTCACCGTCATGATGTAGTACGCGAGCAACAGGATCTCGTTGGAGTGAATCTCGCGAGTGTACTTGCGCTTGAGTTTCTCGTCGGGGATGAGGTCGCTCTCGATGAGGTGCGCCATGAACGAGCCCGTGCCCGCGAAGGGGTCCAGGATGTGCACGCGGTCGTCGGCAAGCGACTGACCGAACTCGCGCTTGAGAACGCGGTCGGTCTCGCGGAGGATGTAGTCGATGATCTCGGTCGGAGTGTAGACGACGCCCATCTTGTCCGAGGTCGCCTTGAACGCGACCTTGAAGAACTTCTCGTAGAGGTCGCGGATGAGCTGCTGACGCGCCGCATCCGACTGGATGGCGGCAGCGCGGCGGCGCACGCTCGCATACACGTCATCGAGGACCTCGGAATCCGATGCCTCCTCAATCTTATGCTCTTCGAGTACGCCCAGGAAACGTTCGATGGCGACGGACACGGGGTTCGACTTCGCAAACTCGAAGTCTCCGAACAGGGCGTCGAACACCGGGACGGTGATGATGTGCTGGGCGATCATCTCGACCGCATCCTGCTCGGTGATGCTGGGGTTTAGCGAGTCCTGAAGGCCGTGCAGGAACGTCTTGAAGCTACCGGACACCTCGTCGTTCTCGCGGACGAGTTTGCCAATGCGCTCGATGTGGCGCTGGGCGATCTTCGCCACGTCCTCGGCCCACTCGTCCCAGTAGATACGCGTGCCGCACTTCTTGACCAGCGTGGTCTTGACGGCCTTCTCCCAGCGCTCGACCGGGAAGAACGTGAGCCTCATCTGCACGCCCTGCGTGATCTCCGCCGCCTTCTGGCTCTCCTCCTCCTGCTTGAGCTTGAGGTCGCCGGCGTCCCACCCCTTCTGGTTGGCAGATCCGGCAACCTTGTTCTTCTCGGCCTCCTGCTGGAGGGCGAGCGCGTTGACCTTGGCCTCGATTCGCTCGTCGTGCGAGCGGAGGGCCTGGAGGATGCTCCAGACGTTCGCGAACACCTTGCTGTTGTCGAGCGCCTCCTCCGGCGTCATGCCGGCGGGGACGAAAATGGGCAGGATGATATAGCCGAAGTCCTTGCCCTCGGCGCGCCTCATGACACGGCCGACGGCCTGGACGACGTCAACGGTCGAGTTCTTGGCATTGAAGAAGATGACGGCGTCGAGGTTGGGCACGTCGATGCCCTCGGCGAGGCAGCGCGCGTTGGTGAGGATGCGGCACTCGTCCTCGGCGACGTCCCCTCCGAGCCAGGTGATGTTTCTCGTGCGTTGGTCGGACGGCATGTTGCCGTCGACATGGCGCAGCTCGCACTTGAGCGGGAGCTCCTCGTGCTCGTCTTCGGCAAACTTCTCGACGATTTGCGAGAAGGCCTCCGTGATGGTCTTCGATGCATTGATGGTCGAGCAGAAGCCGACGGCGCGGTGCAGCGGTTTGCAGTCGGTCACCATGGTCTCGACGTCATCGACGACGAGCATGCCACCGAGGCCGGTCGCGTCGTCGGACGCGCCCTCGCCGTGATCGACGAGGCCCTTCCAGCAGCCGATAATCTTGCCGATGTCCGAGGGCTCCAGGCTCATTGCGTTGACGCCCTGGTCGCTCTCCAGGGAGGGCAGGCGGTCCCCGATGGCATCCTCCTGGACGGTGAGGACGACGACCTTGTAGTCGGTGAGCAGCTTCTGCTCCACGGCCTCGCCGAACTTGATCTGGTAGGCGGTGGGGCCGTAGATGGACTCGTCGTCCATGGAGGCGATGGTGTAGTCCTCCTCGGCGCCTTTGCGTTTGGCGGTCTCGCCGTAGATGCGCGGGGTCGCAGTCATGTACAGGCGTTTCTTGGCGGCAACGTTCTCGTTGAAGTGGATCTTCATGAAGGCCGAAGCCTCAGTCTTGGAGACGCCGGGGAGGGCGTTGCCGGTCGTGCGGTGGGCCTCGTCGCACACGACGACATCGAACTCGGGCATGCCGAGCGCCTGCGCGTCATGGATGACGCCGATGGATTGGTAGGTCGAGAAGATGACGACCAGCCCGTCGGGGTTCGAGCGTCTGCAACGCTTGAACGAGCGGTACAGGCTCTCGGGATTCGTCGTTGCGGGATACTCGAATGAATCGAGCGTCATCGGGATGACGTCGTCCTTGCGCGACGCCTTCGAGTCCGAGCAGACGACGAGCGAGGACATGGGCACGCGGCTCTGGCCCATCCACTCGCGCATGGACTGTCCGACAAGGGAGATCGACGGCGCGCAGAAGAGGATCGTGCCGGCGGCGGGGCCGATCCAGTCCTCGACGAGGCGGAGGGACATGAGCGTCTTTCCCGTGCCGCACGCCATGATCGCCTTGCAGCGGTCGAACTCCGCCCACTTCTCCTCGATCGCCGCGACCGCGCGCTCCTGATGCGAGCGGAGGTCGTAGGTCACACGCTCGCCGGCGGGGACGCCCTCGATAAACGGAGTCCAGTCGATATTGGAGGCCGCCATCTTGGCGGTATCGATGTACATGGACCCGCTGGCGTCGATTTGCTTCTGGAGGTTCTTTCCCGGGCCCTTCGCCGTCGTCATGACCATCAGGGAGTCGACGCCGTCGATAAATGCCGCATGGGCGAAGAACGAATCGCAGATGCCCTTGGGGAGGTCCTTCTCGCCGTCATAGCACTTGCATTGGATCGCCCACCATTCCCCCGCCTCGGCGGTCTGGGCCATGAGGTCGATTCCGTTGTCTTGGGTGTCGTGGACGGGGCAATCGTCCCATTCGAGTGCCTGGGCTATCGTCCCGACACGGGAGAAGAACAGTGCGTAGAAGGGGTCGTTCTTGAGATAGTAGACGCAGGCCGCCTCGTACTTGTCGCCCTTCTCCTTGGTCGTTGCCGACCCGTTGACGATAGGGTCAAGGGCATCGTAGACGGTCTTCATATAGCGACTCCTTCGTTACAGCTCAGATGTCATCATTTTAGATAAAGTCATTTATCGGTTAATGCTCATTTGAAGGCGAATCGGCGAAGAGAAATACAGTATTAGCAACCTCTTATCAAAAAGCCCGGCATAGCCGGGCTCAACTATATTCGAATGTCGATGATGATCATTACGCAGTCGTGCAAACCGTTTTCTTTAAACAGTCAAACAGCTTGTCGACTTCTTCCGCTTTAGCGCCGAGACGCAGATAGTAGCTACGCAGCTCCTTTCCTGAATAAATCGACGACAGAATGGTCGCAAGTTTATTTAGACGACGCTCGTCGAGAAGCTCGTACAGCATGCTGACTTCTGTCTTGTCCCTCGAATAACCCAGATACGACACTAGCAGGTTCTGAACCGAGCGATACTTATCCAAAGTCCTGTCTTTGTTGTTCGAGCCGTACAAATCAGCGCTATTCCAGGCTGACACCATTTGTTTCGCCGAAGCGAACTCGAACTCAGATCCCGTTGCAATCGCCTTCAACGTCGCTTCAACTGCAGCTTCATCTTGATCCTTGCCGGTAACCCAGAGCCATTTCCCCTTCACGAACCAATCGTCATCAATTGCTTCTTGGTTCCTCGCTATCTTCTCAAGTCTTTTAGAGCTCTCCTCTTCAATCAGTTTCGGAGTATTCCTCACCCCCACACCCCGTCCCTCATTCCTCGAGCCCTCTTTCTTGCAGAGCAACAACCACTCTTCAGGGGTGACAGTCGTCTTGATATGGATGATGGGGGTGGGGGCATTGGCACCATCCATGAAGTCCATCTTGTACGCTGAGCCAGTATTATCGACAAGCGCAGGACCGTTGGCGGTACGCTCGGCAGCGCCACACGCGTCGGCGACGTGCGCGGCGACGCCGCGCGTACCGCCAACGGGTAACGCGGCGTCGAGCAGTGAGGCTACGGTCTTAGCGGTCATTGTTATCGCACTCCAGACCGGCAAGGTATGTGATCAGGTCAGCTTTGTCGACGCGCCAGGCCCGACCGATCTTGATTCCACCCGCTGCTTTTAGAATCTCAATTGAAGTCGTCTTACAAACGTTCATGAGCATTGCGATATCACGCGCTGTGACACAAGCATACGGAATCTTGTTCAAAGCTCGACACCATTCCTTACGCCTCACAGTGCTCATTTGATTCGCGTTTATATCGTTCATCTGAACTCCTTTCGTTCGTGTGGTTTACGTAGTTCACACTACTTGACCTGCGACATGGCGCTAACTATTATTTTTAGCAGAATGGAGTTTAACGGGCTTTGAGCAGCTAGAGGAGCACTTATGAGTACAGGAAAAATTAAAGTTCCCACCACTAACGACGACTTAATCCCTTGGACATTGCCAATTGCCCGACTGATTTACGTCAATTTCGACGGCTCAGAGCGTCCGGCGTTCCTTTGCAAAGCCGGAGCCAAGGCATACGGTCTTCCAGACGGCTTTGCAACGGGTGCCCTACTCAATTTAGATACGAGTGACTTAGGTGAAGTCAAACGTTTCATCGAAGCCTACGGTCTCCCCGTTTCACCCTACGCCGGAGAGTTTGAGCGGGTTGAAAAACGATATATCTCTAACGATGAGTTCTCTGACAATCCGATAGGTGACGGCTTTGAAAAATGGCAAGACGCACTAGACGGTTCACAAAGAAGTGTCGAAATCAGAGACGCCTTTGATTTATCGTTGTTTAATCACTACAAAG
The DNA here is from genome assembly GCA_902481965.1 of uncultured Collinsella sp. Taxonomy (GTDB): domain Bacteria; phylum Actinomycetota; class Coriobacteriia; order Coriobacteriales; family Coriobacteriaceae; genus Collinsella. The sequence goes on along the minus strand of CABSYH010000012.1, from coordinate 7,836 downwards.
GACGCGACGGTTCAGCTGGTACAGAAGCGGCAAACCTGATTCAGGGTATAAGGAAGAATAACGAGCAAGTCATTCTGATGGATGACCTGCTTTCTACCATATCTATCATGCAAGTCGCAGCGCTTCTCTTCGCGTGTAAATCTGCGTTTGGGCCAAAGGCTTATGACATGACAATTAAGCTGCTGACCAAATTGCCTAATAACAAGAGCGTCATGAAACACTTCGGCCAGCTTTCCGTCGCTTGTCAGTTGCCCGTAGAAATCAATTCAAAGATTAATGAGCACGATTTACAACCGAATGTCATCGCTGCAAGAATTGTCGCCTCTCGTTACTTGGAATCGCTCGAAGCGCCCCTCGCCGCCTTTCTGGATCTCGCTCTGCATCCTTATCCCGAAAATCACCGCATCATCCTTGATCGCACTCTTCTAAAACTGGCAAAAATAGACCTGGAACCTGAAAAACAATTTGCGGGGAGTCTTACCAGGGCATTTACTGCGCAGCTTCTGGAATATCTTCAGAGCAATCAAGCCTGGCGTTCTTGTGAACTCTGCAGACGTCCCTACAAGATCCGTCAGCAAACGATGCACGCACTTACAAGCCCAGAGGCCGCGAAGAAGGAGCAGTCAAAACCGAGGAGGACGACTAAGAAACAGAAATCATATTGCACAAAGGCGCATGAGGAACATGCGCGTCGCATGGTTCAAGCAGAGAGACAAGCTATACGCCGGATGGATCGGAAAGCACGGGGTTTCGATTCCGAATAACATCGACAAGACGTTCTAAACGTGACGAGATTGTGAATACGCATTTCAATTTTGAAGAGTTAAAACCCGTTTTATTGCACACAGCATTGCACAGTCAGTTGCACACAGCGTCCTATAAACAAGAACGCAGGCCAGAGAAAACAATCTCTGACCTGCGTTTTTGTTAATGGAGCCAGTGACAGGAATCGAACCCGCAACCCACTGATTACAAATCAGTTGCGCTACCGTTGCGCCACACTGGCACACTTGGCGCTTTCGCGCGAAGCCTGTTAAGAATAAAGGAATTACGGACGGGGCGCAACAGGCCACACGGCGTTATACAAATATGTAAAATCCAGCAACAACAGGTACCAGGCCCGTTCATTTCTGTCGGTTCGCCCTCAATCTCAAAACCATTCGTTAGAACGAATAGTTTTAATTACAATTGCTATATATAAAACTATTCGTTCTAACGAAGGGTTTCGCGATGTTGACCACGAAGGAAGCTGCAGAGCTACTCGACATCACCCCACGCAGGGTACAGGAGCTCATTAAGAACGGCGCGCTGACCGCCCGCAAGGCTTCTGGTGTATGGCTCATCGACAAAGACAGCGTCGACACGCGACTCCGCTCCGTGACCAAAACGGGGGGACGTCCCCGCCGCGGCCACGGTAAGAGCGAGATCGCGTTCACCCTCATGAACCGCACGTACGAAGTCGCTCAGCTGGTCTACAACACATCGCGAAAAGACTTTACCCACATCGGTGCCGACATCGATTACGCCCACGCCCCTATTGGAGTATTTGGCCCTAATAGCCCCATATCGCTCGACTCCTTCCGCATCTGGTGGCGCGGCCGCGGTATCCCGCTCGCACGCATTGGGCTAGCCTCCCTGCTTGCAGAAGCCGCAGTCGATGTTCCCGATGAACTCGTCCAGCGAAATCTCGGCCTCTCCCTATCCGACCAGTATTGGATTAGACCCCAGGGTTCCGGCCTCGCGTGGGAAGATATTAACTTCTTCAATAACGCCTTTGATGACGTCTCACTGTCCATTGCACCCTTTGCCCCAGAGGGAAAAGCGGCTGCCGCAAAGCCCGATAACACCTCGGACGGCAATCTTCAAAAGTACTGGACGTGCGAGGGCGAACGTCGAATTCTGCATAAGGCAGGAGCGCACCTGAACCAGGAACCTTATAACGAGCTGGTGGCGACCGCACTTCACCGTCGCATCCTAAACGCCTGCGATTATGTGCCTTACTCGCTCGAGGGCACGGGCACTTCCGCCCTGAGCATATGCGATGTCTTCTTAACTGATGAAGAAGAGTATGTCCCTGCGTTCTATGTAAACCAGCACGCGAACGCAGATGAACGGCTAACCGACTACGAGCGATATGTAGCAAACTGCGAGGAGCTCGGGGTGACAGGCGTCAAGGATGCCCTTGACCGCATGATCGTATGCGACGACATCATTGCCAACTACGATCGTCATTGGCGCAACTTCGGCCTCGTGCGAAACGTAAACACGCAAGCCTGCAGACCTGCCCCCATCTTCGATTCGGGCTCATCACTCTGGTGCAACATATCGCTAGAGGAGCTTAGGGCGGGAGAGCACAGTTTTACCAGCGCACAATTTCATTCAAGTCCCGCCAAACAAATGTTGCTCGTCGAGGACATGGGCTGGTTTGACGGGGACAAACTCGAAGGCTTCGTTGACGAGGCAATCGAGATTCTTTCCAGAAACGACGCGCTCACGGCAAGGCTGCCTTATCTAAAAGAGGCGCTAATGTGGCGCCTCGAAAGAATGATCGACATCGCTGAATGGAGTTAGCGAGGCAGCATTGCCCCGCCAACTCCCTTACCGCCCGCGCAGGGCCTTAAGCTTTGCCAGGGCCTCGGGGCTCAGGCGGCTGCCCAGGGTCATCTTGATCTGGGGTGCTTCCTCGGCCTCATGCACGTCGTTATCGATCTGTTTGATCTCGTCCACCAGCATACGGCTCGAGATGCGTGTAACGCCCTTGCCCATGACGACGGCCTGGATCGTGCCGTCACTCGACACCACGGAGCACGCGCGGCCTTCCTCGCGTGCCTCGATGCAGAGCTTCTGCACCACGGTATCGGCCGATACGCCCGTCGGCGAGAACTCGATGCGCACGCCGCGAGCAGGCAGGTTGGGGCGCTCGCTGGAGATGTTTCCCGCGCCGTCAAAGACGATCACAGCCTCGTAGCGGCCTTGGGCAAACGCGGCAACGTCGTTGATGAGGGCGGTGCGCGCCATATCGTGAACGTCGCTGGAATACGGATCGTCGGAATGGTCGTAGACGAGCTTTTCGTAGCGTGGCGTGCAGTGGATCACGTTGTAGCCGTCGACCACCAGCAGCTCGGGCTTGTTGGAGTGCACCGTCGAGACCGGGTCGGCGATAGCCTGCGCAAACGCATTGCCGCCCACGCCGTAGGTCGCGGCCGAAACAATCGGCTTGGCCGAGCCCTCGCCAAAGCGCTTGGCCTTGGACTTGGCACGGTTCTTCTTGGACATGCGCTACTCCTCCCCCATGAGCTCGCCGGCGTTGCGGCGCAGCCACTCAAAGCAGAGGGCCGTAGTCGCCTGGGCAACATTGAGGCTCTCGGTCATGCCGCGCTGGGGAAGCTTGGTCAAAAAGTCGCATTTCTCGAGCACTAGACGCGAGATGCCGTCGCCCTCGGAGCCCATGACGAGCGCCACGCGACCCTCGAAGGGAGCATCCCAGCAACTGCCTTCGGCGTGCTCAGAGGCACCGCCCACCCAAAAGCCAGCGGCCTTGAGGTCATCGAGCGCACGGGCGATGTTGGGCACCTGCGCGATAGGCAGATGCATGACGGCGCCGGCTGAAGTCTTGTAGCTGCCCACGGTCACGCCGGCGGCACGCTTGTTGGCGATGATGACGCCGGCCGCGCCCACAACCTCGGCGGAGCGCACGATGGCGCCAAAGTTGCCGTCGTCAGTCACGTGGTCGAGCACCACGACAAGTGCCGGGCCCTCGCCTGCGCGGTCGAGAATATCGGCGACATCGGCATAGGGGAAGTTGCCCACCTCGAGTGCGATGCCCTGGTGAGCGCCATGGCTCGACAGTGCGTCGAGCTGCGCGCGCGGCACATACTTAATGCGGACACCCGCGGCGTTGAGGTCGTCGACCAGGCGCGACAAGGCGGCATCGCGCTCCCCACCCTCGGCAATGAGTGCGCACTTGATGGGAAAACCAGTGCGTAGCGCCTCGGCGGCAGCACGACGACCTTCGATAAACTCGCCCTTGGGAGCCTGGACAGCGTCGCGGTTGCGATCGCGCTGCGGACGTGCGGCCTGGGTGCGATCGCGCTGGCCCTTGGGAGCGGCAGCGCGATCATTGAGGCGAATCGGACGCGAGCCAGAAGCAGCCTGCTTGCCGCCACGAGGCGCACGCTTGCGATTGTCGGCCATAAAGTGACCTCCTAAATACAACTATCAAACGAAACAAAATAAACGACCGCCCATGAATATTAATTCGGGCGGTCGGTACGGGTTTTCCAAGTGCCCGAGATTGCCGTGAAAGAGGAGCGACGCGTACTTGAGTACGCGAGCGACGGTTTGAACGGCAAGGTCGGGTGCTTGGGAAACCCGCGGGGATTAGAGAGATTTGATACGAGTGCCGGCGGCGGTATCTTCAATCGTCAGGCCCAGGTCCTTGAGCTGATCACGGATGGCGTCGGCCAGATCCCAGTTCTTGGCGGCGCGGGCCTCGGCGCGGGCCTCGAGAATCTTGGCAGCGGCCTCGTCCACGTCGTCGCCCGTGTAGGCGACCAGGCCGGCGGCAACGCCTAGCAGACCCAGCGGCAGCTCGACCTTGGGCTCGGGGAGCTCAACGCCAAGCGTATCGAGCAGCTCGGCCAGCGTGTCGGCGGCGGCAAGCGCGGCGGCCTTGTCGGCAGCATCGCCCGCCTGCTCCAGGTACTGGTTGCACTCGGTCACAAAGCCAAAGACAGCACCCATGGCACCGGCGGTGTTAAAGTCGTCGTCCATGCACTCCTTAAAGGTGGCACGGGTCTCGGCGGCCTTGGCGGCAAACGCCTCGGATGCTGCCTCATCGGCATCGGCCGTCGCATGGTTCGCGGCCCAGCGCAGGTTCTCGACCGTACCGGCGATACGCGTGAGCGAGTTCTCGGCACCCTCCAGGCGCTCCCAAGAAAAGTCGAGCGGCGAGCGATAGCTCGTCTGCAGCATCAGCAGGCGCAGGGCGGCAGCGGAGTGCTGCTCGAGGACCTCGGCCAGCGTAAAGAAGTTGCCGAGCGACTTGGACATCTTCTCGCCGTCTACCAGCAGCATGCCCGTGTGCATCCAGGTGTTGGAGAAGCCCTGGTGCCAGGCGCAGGTGGCCTGAGCGCACTCGTTCTCGTGATGCGGGAAGGCAAGGTCGGAGCCGCCGCCGTGGATGTCGATCGGAGTGCCCAGGTAGCGGTGCACCATGGCGGCGCACTCGGTGTGCCAACCGGGACGGCCCTCGCCCCAGGGGCTCGGCCAGCTGGGCTCGCCGGGCTTGGCGGCCTTCCACAGGGCAAAGTCGAGCGGGTCGTTCTTGTCCTCGTTCTCCTCAATGCGTGCGCCAACCATAAGGTCGTCGATGTTGCGGCCCGAGACCTGACCATAGTTGGGATCGCTGCGCACGGCAAAGTACACATCGCCGTTATCGGCTGCGTAAGCGTGGCCCTGCTCGATAAGCGTCTTGATCATGGCGATCATGGGGCCGATCTCCTTGGTGGCGCGGGGGCGCACATCGGGATCGAGCACGTTGGCGGCGCGCATGACGCCGATGAACTTGTCGGAGAACTCCGTCGCGACCTCGGCGGCCGTACGGCCCTGCTCGTTGGCGCGCTTGATGATCTTGTCGTCGACATCGGTGAGGTTCTGGGCGAACGTGACCTCGTAGCCGCTCGCGATGAGCCAGCGGCGAATCACGTCAAAGCTGATGAACGTGCGGGCGTTGCCGATGTGGATGTTGTCGTAGACCGTGGGGCCGCACACGTACATGCGGACCTTGCCGGACTCGATGGGCTGGAACTCTTCCTTTTTATGGGTAGCGCTGTTGTAGATACGCATTCGTTACTCCTTAACGGTTTTCTGTAGCAGGCAGACGGCCCAGGCGCCGATTCCCTCGCCCTGGCCTTCCCAACCGAGCTTTTCGGTCGTAGTGGCGGCGACGCCCACGTTTTCGACGTCAACGCCCAGGGCATGGGCAAGGTTGGCGCGCATGGCATCGCGGTGCGGGGTGATCTTGGGTTGCTGGCAGGCAATGGTGCAATCGGCATCGACAAACTCGAAGCCCAGCTCGCGCGCATAGTCCATCACGCGAGCGAGCAGCACCATCGAATCGGCACCCTCATAGGCGGGGTCGGTATCGGGGAATAGCTTGCCGATGTCTCCCCCGCGGCAGGCGCCCAGAATAGCGTCGGCCAAGGCGTGCGCGAGCACATCGGCATCCGAGTGGCCCAGCAGGCCGCGCTCGTAGGGAATGTCGACACCGCCGATGATACATCGACGCCCCTCCACCAGACGGTGGACGTCGTAGCCATGGCCAATGCGCAGGTTACTGAACATGGGGAAGGTCCTCTCCCTCGGCCATGCGGCCAAGCAGAATCGCGGTTACGGGACGCAGGTCCTCGGGCACCGTCACCTTAAGGTTATCGCGCGGGCTCTGGACACAGCGGACGCGCCCGCCCATGCGCTCGACCAGCGATGAATCGTCAGTACCGATAAAGCCCTCGGCAATCGCCGCGGCATGGGCGCGCTTCATAGCATCGACGCTAAAGATCTGCGGCGTCTGCGCGGCCCAGTACAGCTCGCGCGGCGGCGTCTCGACGATGTTGTCGCCATCGACGATCTTGAGCGTGTCGATCGCGGGCTGACCGCACACGACACCGTCGAGGGCGCGGTCGCCCACAAGCACGTCGATCGCGTGGTCGATGGCCTCGGTCGTAATGAGCGGACGAGCACCATCGTGAATGGCAACGTATTCAAAGCCCGCCGGAACCGCATGCACGCCGGCACGGGTGGAATCCTGGCGGGTATCGCCGGCATCGGCAAAGCTGATGGGCGTGTCATAGTCAAACGGGTCGATGGCAAGGCGGCGCATCTCGGCACGGCGCTCGGCAGGGCAAACCACGACGATGTGGCCGACCTTGTCGCTACGATCGAACGCACGGATGGACCAGCTCATGAGCGGACGGCCCGCCACGTTAACGAGCTGCTTGCCGCCGGGATTTCCAAAGCGCTGGCCGCTGCCACCGGCAACGACCACGGCGCATACGGGCGCCATTATGCGTTCCCCTGTTTGGTGCCCTTCATGCGGTACAGGGAGTCCGCAAGAATGGCAGGGTTGTTAACGCCAAAGTCGCCCAGGCGCTCCGGATCCTCGCTGATGTCGTCCATGAGCTCCTGCAGCGAGCCGTACTCGTCGACGATCTTCTCGGCCACGCCGTCACGCACGACGGACACGCGCGAAAGCGTGCGCAGGCCCAGCGGCGTCATGACGGAGTCCTCGTCCAGGTCGTCATAGCCCAGAACTGCCGCCACGTGCTGCGGGTCGGATAGGTCCTTAGGCGTCATACGGGCAAGCTCAGCGCGGATCTTCTCGGCGTTGGCCTCAGAGGAATCGCTTGCGTAGTCGCGGATCATCAAGTCGTATTCGGTATCCATGCTGGAGCCCGCGAGCTGCTCGAGCTGCATCTGCACGAGCTTGCCCTGGTTACCCAGCTTGACGATGCAATCCTTAAGCTCGGTCTTTGCCTGTTGCATGATCTCGAAACTCGAGAAGATGCCGGTGATGTCGGCGAGCGTAACGTAGTCGTCGAGCTCAAGGGCCGTCAGGCGCAGCAAGGAGCGGTCGAGCGACTGACGGGTGGTCTGGAGCGTGGCGACGAGCTGGTTGACCGAGCTCATGATGGTGGTGACGGGCTGGATCTCGTAGCTCTTGCCGTGAACGTACACGTTAACGACGGCGCGACGGGCCGAGACCGAGATCACGATGGCATCGGTGAGCACCTGTCTCTTATACACATCTCCGAGCCCACGAGACGTAGAGGAATCTCG
>CABSYH010000011.1:0-17803 GCA_902481965.1 uncultured Collinsella sp. | reverse complement strand
TCGTCGGCAGCGTCAGATGTGTATAAGAGACAGGGTAATGGCCAGCCGCATCATAAATCTGCGTCGCCTCTGCATCGCCGAGCGTATAGCGATACACGCCACCACCAGCAGAGTAGTTGACGTAATCCTTGCTATCCGCGCTGTTAACGGTGAAGTACACATAGGTCTTGCCGCCCTGAACACTCACCAGCGGAGTAGCAGCAATACCGTTGAGGCCAGCCGGCAGCGCCTTGCCGTCGGCAGCAGCGACCATCGTGGTCTTACCCGTCTTCAGGTTATAGAGAACCAGAGCAGAGCCAGTAGCCGTCTGTCCGCCGACAATCAGATTGTCACCAGACACCGCAGGGGCGCTCAGATTATTCGTAAGGCCCAGATCAACCGTCTTCTGTTCACTCAGCACGCCCTTCGCCGAAAGCGAAATCACATGGAGCTTTCCGTCGTGCGTCATCTGATAGAAGGTCGAACCATTGGACGGATCGGCAATGCAATCGGCATTTGCGACAGCGCCGAGCTTCATGGTCGAAACGACATCGCCCGTCGTCTTATCAATGCACTTAAGCGTACCCGCGCTCGTAGGAACGATGGCATACTTATCCGTCAAAGCCGCACCAGTCCAGTAATAGCCCTCGGCAGGGTCGATGTTCTGCCAAGAAACTTCGCCCGTGGCAATCTTAATGCGCGCAAAGGAGCCGTTGCCGTAGGTCGCGTTGTAATTCTCGTCATACGAAATATCGACCGAGCCTACATAGACGTACTCGCCGTCCGAAACGACGGTGCAGGAGCTCTGCGTCAAGTCCGTCAAACCAGGCGTCAGCCACTTGCAGATCAGCTTGTCTGCAGTAATCGCCTGGACCGCACCGCCGTTGAGCGGAACGATGATAAGGCCATTGGTATAGATCGGACGAGAGGTATAGCTCACCTTGGAGGCAAGCGGCGCAGAGGCAACCTTTTTGCCCGTGGACGAATCGATCTTGATGAGCTCGTTCTCGGTCGCGATGTACACAAAGCCGTTGGCGATGACAGGTTCGCTGCAGTTGGCATACTGCTGACCAGACTCGGCCTTCCAATCGAAGGCCCACTTAAGACCGGCGGCCTGCGCAGGCGTCTTGGCATCCGTTACGGTCGAACCGTTGCCACTGTTGCCGTAGCCGGCCCACTCGGCATCCCAATCAGGAGTCGTCGCACTCGGGTCCACGACAACCTTGTCGGGATCGGGCATGGGCGAATCGTCGGTGGTATAGGCAAGCGTGACCTTATCGCCGCTCTTGAGCGTAATCTGATTGGCGCAGAGTAAGGAGGGCTCTCCATTGATATACAGGTGCCAACATTTATTGGTCGCAGCATCATAACCGTACGACTTGTCTTCGAACGGCGATTTGATGGAATTGAGGAACCAGTACTCGCCACTCTGGGAGCCGTTGTACGTAACGCCCTTGGCCTTCAGAACCGTCTCAATAAGGTTCTGGGCAGTAGAGCCTTCAGGCAAAGAAACACTGCTTGCCGAGCCCCAGCGAGTATTGTTGCCGTTGACATCGGGACCGATAACATCGGCGGATCCAAGCACCTGACCGGGGAGGGCATCGGCGTCAGCACCATACATAAAGGTGACGGCGTCACCCTCCTGGAGCTTGTAGGCACCGGCGCCAACGTCGGCGAACTTGCCATTTACGTAGAAGCGCCAATAGCTCTTGGTCGCAGCATCCCAGCCATAGGACTTACTGTCGAACGGCGAAGTAATACCGTTGAGGAACCAGCCCCAAGACGATTCGCTAGCATCGAGCTTAAGGCCGGTCTGCTCAAGGAGATCCTTGGCAGTAGAGCCCGCCTTGAGACTCGTCTGACCCGTCGAAGCCCAAACCTGCTGCTTGCCGTCCTTGTCCTTACCGAGAACCTGAACAGAAGCATGGACAGAATCGGACGGCAACTGGTCGCCCCAGCCACCGTAGAACCACGTGACGGTATCGCCGGCATGGATGGTGACATTGTCCGCCGTATAGTCACTCGACTTGCCGTTGATAAACAGCTGCCAATAGGTCGAATAATCTTGGGGCGTACCCAGCTCAACACCGTTGTACTTAAGGCTCAGAATGAAGGAGCCCGCAGCAACGGCGTCAATATCATTCGCCTCGAGCGCGACCTTCGTAAGGTCAAGCGCGCTCGAGCCGGACGTCACCACATACTGCGCGTTATCGACCCAAGTCTGAGTCTTGCCCTGGGCATCGCGACCAATGACGGTCACATTTGCGGCAACCTGGTCCTTAACGACAGGGGACGAGCTACCAGCCGTATAGGCAAACTCAATCTTCTGCCCCTGGGTGAGCTTGACGCTGCTCGCGCCAACCGAGGAAGACGCGCCGTCGACGAACAGCTGCCAGAAGGCATAAGTCGTCGGATCGTAGGCAAGCGTGCGACCATCGCTCGGAGATGTGATGCTTTTGAGGTAGAAGCCGTATGCCGTGTTCGGTTCGTAATCCGCTTTAAAGCCCGTCTTCTGCTGCAGCTTAACGAAGGCATCCGCAGCCGTCGCGCCCTCGTCGAGCTTGAGCTGCGTAGGTGCCACCCAGGTCTGAGCCTTGCCGTCAGCATCGGTGCCGATAATCGAGAACGAGACCTCGACCTGCTTCTTGGCGACATCGCCGGTTTCTGTCGGGTTCTCCGTCTGAACGGCAGCCGCGGCGGCAGATCCCGCTTGGCCAGCGGATGCCGTCGAAGACTGCTCGCTCGTGGCAGGGCTCTCCCCCGTCGCCGAGCCTTCGCCGCCAGTTGCTGCCTCTGTTATGGCTGCACTAGCTGCAGGCGCGCCCTCGGAATCCGAAACCTCGGCGCCGCTCTGCTCAGCGGTACCGCCCGCAAGCGCTGCGTCCTCGCCCGGCGTCGCAGCCTGAGCCACAGCCTCGGCAATGCCCTCGGCGCCCTCGGCCCACAGCTGAGCCGGCGTGGTGCCAAAGGCCATCGCGAAGGCCAGGAATGCCACCAGGCCGCGCTTGGCTACACCGCGTGCAATCGCGCCACGGCGATGCGAGACGCGCTGGCGCTCGTCCTCAAACATATCCATTTGTCTCCTACTGTCTGTACTTGGAGCGTTGCCTTGAGACTGCCCCACGTCATCGCGCATGTTGCGCTCGAGTTCCCCCATCGGGGTCCCCCTTCCCTCCAGAGCCCTATGCACACCGGCGGCAAAAGCCGCAGCCGCATGCAAGACGGGAGGCGATCCGACTTAACCTTAACGACTCGGGCACGTCGTCCGATCTGCGACGCGAGCATCCCGAGCCAAGAGGAATTACGGTTACTGGTACAGCTGGGGACTTGCACCCCGATTCTCCCAAATGCGCAGGATAACCGCGCATTCGTGCGTCTCCGCACCACCATCTAGGCCATCGATTATTACCGTCAAAATGGTATCACGCAAAAGGGCCTCGCACGCAGGCGAAGCCCAAGGTAAAAGCTATTGTTTGCGATAGGAAAATGCGGTGACGGCCGCAGCCTCTAGTGCTTGCCGCCGTGACTGTTGAGCCAGATATTGCGGCCCAGCATAAGCGCCAGCACCAGCGCGCTCACGTAGCCCATAAAGCCAATGACCGGGATACCAAACACAACCGGCTCGATGCGCGCGTAGTACACCACCGACGAACCGATAAACAGACCGGCGATCACAATTGCCATCGACATGCGGTCGATAATCCCACCTAGCTGTCGCAGCGCCTTATCGCTGCTCATGATCTGCGTGTTTACCTTAAGCTGGCCGCGCGTAAGCATACGCGAAGCCAAGCCCAGATACTCGGCCGCCTCGAGCGAGCCCTTCGCCGCGCGATAACTGCTCGCTGCAAAGTCGCGGCTCATCTCGCGCATGCGCGCATAGGTGCTTTTCTCGTTTTTAATATGCGTCTGGATGATCTGGATCATGTTGACGTTGGGCATGTACTCGGTCAACAGGCCCTCGAGCGTCACCATGCCGCGGGCGAACATCGTCACCACGCTCGGCAGCTCAACGTCATTTTTGCGCGCGAGGTTTAACAGCGAGGTCAAAAACTCGCCGATATCCAGGTCTTTAAGGTCGAGCCCGGCAAAGTCGGCAACAATAAAGTCCAAGTCGGACAAAAAGGCCGAATGGTCAAGCTCGGCCGAATCGCCGCGCGTCACGGCAAAGCGCATGAGCGAATCCTTGAGCTTTGGCACGTCGCCCTCGGCCACGGCAAAGATCATATCCTTGACGATGCCACGGTCGTGGCTCGACATGCGTCCGACCATGCCCAAGTCGATAAAGTAGACAATTCCGTCTTTGAGGATGATGTTTCCCGCATGCGGGTCGGCATGGAAAAAGCCGTCGTCGAGCACCTGCGTCGAATAGTCCTCGACGATTGCGGCACCGATCTTTTCCAAGTCATAGCCCTCGGCCACTAAGCGTTCAGGATCGGCGATCGAAATGCCGTCGACGTAATCCATAACCACCACGTGCTCGGTGCACAGGTCCAGATAGGATTTAGGGCACGTCACGCCATGAACGCTCTTATGGAACTCGTAGAAGTCGTTGAGGTTTTTGGCCTCGGCCAAAAAGTTGGTCTCCTCGCGAAACGAGGTCCACAACTCCTCGACTACGCCGTGCAGGTCAACGAATTGATCGGTGTTGACGAACTTGGAAACAATGCGCACCACCGAGCGGATGATATCGATGTCCTGCGCCATAACCTGCTGCGCACCGGGGCGCTGCACCTTGACGGCTACGTCCTCGCCCGTCACCAGACGAGCGCGGTGCACCTGCGCGAGCGATGCGCTACCAAGCGGATTGGGGTCGATCGCATCGAACATCTCCCCCAGGCGCAGGCCGTATTCCTCTTCCAAGCAGCGGAGCACTACCTCGTACGGCACCGGCTCCACGTCGGAGCGCAAGCGGCGCAGCTCATCGCAAAAGCGTTGCGGCAGAATCTCGGACCGGTTGGCCAGAATCTGCCCCATCTTGACGAACATGGGGCCGAGCTCCTCGAGCAGGCGGCGCAAGCGAACCGGCGTGAGGTTATCCCACACACGGTACTTTTTGACCAAGCGAACAATCTGCCCAATGCGTTCGCGACGACCCGCCGGTGTGAGCTGATATTCCTCGTCCGGCGCCATCGCGTCGGGCTCCTCGGGGACCATATCGGCAGCGCGCGGCTTTTTGCGAGCGCCCGAGACGGCGGCATCAACCTCATCGACAACCGCCGCCTCGTCACCCAGGGGATCTAGTTTGTTGTAATCGGTGGTGGAATCTGCCATCTGCGCTGCTACTCGGCCTCTTCGGTATCCTTCGCATTGTCGGGCTCAACGGACTCGACGGGCACCGAGGTCACGTTGTCCTCGACCGAATCGACGATGTCGCGCACATGAGCCAGGAAGGCCGTGCGCTCGGGCGCGGTCATAACGCGGACGCGAGCCAGAATGAGCTCGTCGAGCACGCGTTGGGCCGCGGTCTCGCCCTGCATGCCCAGACGCTCGGTCAGGTCGGAGATGGTGCCGCCGGCCTGCTCGAACATGTCGGACACGCTACGGGCGATATCGGGGGTGCCGGCGTCCTTGCGAACCTGCTCGCCCTTGGTATTAAGGTCGTCGAGGACCTTCTTGCCGCCTTCGACAGCAACGGCGGCAGCGCCAAAGCCCACGTTAATGGCGCCGTTAACAAGCTGATCGAGTTTCATAACCATGGTTGTCTCCAATCACAAACAACTGCATTGGCGTTCTTGTACCCAAGATTGAGCGAAAGCGACAAAGCGTTTTAGCACTATTCGATCGACGAGAAATCCCTACCTCACGTTGTCGTTCATCGCGAAAGAGTTCTTCATGGCGCAGCTCGTGGTGAAGAGCACCTTGCCCAGCAGGGCATCGGTCTCCACGCGAACACGCTCGGCAAAGGCCTCGTTGGCGCGTGCAAGCTCGGAAGGCACCTCGGCCTCGGGCAGAGCGGCTACGGCAGCGTCGACGTCATGGATCTGCTTGTGACCCATGCCACCGACCTTCTCCTGATAGTCCTCCACAGCGCGGCCGCACTCATGGAAACGGACGTCGGCCAGGGCGCCGATCAGGCGGTTGGCCCAGTAGAAGTTTTCGGACGTTACGCGAGCCTGCGTGTCGGCATAGTACTCGGGCATGGTCTCGACGTTGGCGTACAGCGGAACCAGCGCGTTAAACGAGTTGGAGCCAAACGCCATCCACTGCACGGCGCGATAGGCCGGCTGCGCATAGGGGCGCAGCTGCAGCACGGCGAGCTGGCTGTTGCGGTTGATGCCGATGGGGCGATAGGCGCCGCGCGTGGCGGGCGTGCCCTTGCTGCCGTAGCAGTCGTACTCCGTACCCTGGTAGTGGCTCGAGAGTACGTACTTGATGTCCTCGATGGTCACCTTGCGCTCGGGCACGCGGCTCCAGGGGATATCGTCGCTCTCGGGCGTGTAGTCGGCGTCGGGGCCATCCCACACGTCGCTGGGGTTGAGGCAGCGCTGCATGTACCAGGCGCGCGGCGTGTTGTAGACGTGGTCGCTGTCGCTGTGCGAGCCAAAGGCCTCGCGCGGGTTAAAGACCGCGGCGGGACCGTCGCCCTTAACGCCCAGCGTCAGGTCCAGATGCCACTCGGCCATCCAAGAGCGCAGGTCGGCGGAGCACATATGATCTGCCTGGGCGCCCTCGGCGTCGTCCAGGTCGAAGCTGTCGATACCCAGCTGGTTGGGCATGGTCACATAGGCGTCGTCGGGCACGCGCTTGGCGATCCAGTGGTGGCCGCCGATGGTCTCGAGCCACCAGATCTCGTCAACGTCACTCAAGGCGATGCCGTTGTTCTCGTAGGTACCGTAACGCTCGAGCAGATCGCCCAGGATACGCACGCCATCACGGGCAGACTTGGCGTACGGCAGGACCAGGGTCACCATATCCTCCTCGCCCAGACTGCCGGGCTGCGCCGGAACATAGCCGTCCTCGCCCTCGTTACCCTTGGCGGGCACGTAGTCGACAAGCGGATCGGCGCCGCGGACGCGCTCGTTGGTGGTAAGCGTCTCGGTTGCGGACATGCCAACATTGAGCTCGTTGAAACCGGCCTCGGCCCAAATGCCATGACCCGGGACAACGTCGGGGACGCTCGTGTAGCGCATGGGGTTGTCGGGCAGCTCAACGGTCAGGTGGCTCAGGACGCTCGTGTAGACACGCGGCTGCTCGTCGGGATGCACCACGCGCATGCGCTTGGGCTCAAACACCCCGTTGGACGAGTCCTCGTTGCGGGCGACCAGCGTCGACCCGTCGTAGCTCGCGTTCTTACCAACCAATATCGTTGTGCACGGCATGCGTATCCTCCTTGAGCGAAGTAATCAAACGGCAACAGTGTATCGCTTCGGCGCAAAAAGGGCGAAACCACGGCACCTCGGGACCCCCTGTGGTCAAAAACGCCTATTTCGATGCACGCTCCGCCGCTTCAATCACGTGCTTGGCGAGAATCGCGGTAGTCACAGCCCCCACACCGCCCGGCACGGGTGTGATGGCACCAACGATCGGTTCCGCAGCATCAAAATCGACATCGCCGACCAGCTTGCAAGCGGCCTCGTCCCAGTTAATGCCAACATCAATGACTGTCTGGCCCTCGCGAACTGCATCCGCGCCAATCGTGCGCGCGCGTCCAACGGCCGCAACCACAATATCAGCCGCACGGCACTCGGCAGCCAAGTCGCGCGTATGCGTATGGCACGTCGTCACCGTGGCATTGCGAGCCGTAAGCATGGCGGCAACGGGACGGCCAATCACCAGCGACCGGCCGACGACCGCGACCTTGGCACCATCCAGCTCAACGCCGTAATGGTCCAGCAACGCCAACACGGCCTCGGCCGTGCAGGGAGCAAAGCCCCCGCCTCGCCCCGAAAGCGTGGTAAGCAGCGAGGCCGGCGTCATGGAGTCAACATCCTTGGCGGGATCGAGCGCCGCGGCAACGGCATCCTCGTCAAGGCCGGCAGGCAACGGACGAAACAGCAGGCAGCCATGAACAGCAGGGTCAGCATTGATGCCCTCGATAGCCGCCAGCAGCTCATCCTGCGAAACGTCGGCGGGAAGCAAAACGCGGCGAGCCTCGATGCCAACCTTCTCGCAGCGCTTGAGGGCGCCGCGCTCGTAGGATAGATCGTCCTCGCGCTCGCCCACACGAACGATGGCCAGTGTCGGAACAACGCCGCGCTCGCGCAGGGCGGCGCAACGAGCGGCAAGTTCCTCGGTCAAAGCACGGGCAACGGAAGCACCCTTGAGCAGCTCGGCCATGGCTATCCCCTCTTCCTGGCGGCGTCGGCGGCGCGGTGCGCCAGCGCATCGGCGCGCGGTAGCCACGTATCCAGCAGCTCGTCGCACGCCGCCTCGAGCTCCTCGGCGCGCGCCCGGTCTTTCATAGACGTGGTATTGGCGAAGAGCGTCAGGCTCGCGCCCTGCATGGCGGCGCGGCAGAACACGGCACCGCATGCCACATCGGACAGCAGTTGGCGCGAGCCCTTATCGGCCATGTCCTCGAGCAGCGCCAGCGCGCGGCCGCAGGCGTCCATAATCCGATACGGTGGCATGGCGGCCACGTGCAACGCATCCTGAATCGCAGCCGGTCGAGCCGGGTCCTCGCGCGGAATACCGTATGCCGCAGACACCTGGCCGTACGCGCGAACGTCCTCGGCGACCAGACCCACAAGTTCCTGTGCCAACTCGTCTGCCTGGGCAAATGCGCACGTCAGATCGTCTGCGCGATCGGCAAGCGCGGGATTGGTTGCCCCGTAGCGAGCGACCATCCCGCAAAGCGAGGCGCCCAGCGCGCCCACAAAGGCGCTTGCGCTGCCGCCGCCGGGAACCGGCTCGCGCGCGGCAAGCGCCTGGGCAAACTCGCGACAGGTTTTGTCCATCATCTCTTGGCTCATGTGCATGCACCCTCAATGCTTGCCAAGCTAATCGGACAGTCGGCGCCGCCCGAACGCATCGTGTATTTCGTGGTGCCTAGTCTAGCCCATAAGAGCATTCGCGTCAGTGCGCCCAGTTATCGCACTTTTCTATGGCGGGCGATAGGCGCAACATCGCTGCGTTTATCGGCAAGCGATCAATCCCGACCCCCTGTCAAAGTCAGTCTTGCGCACAGCCCATTGGGCCATAGACACGCCAAGTGCCATCGCGCAAACCACACCGGCAAACCAAATGCATCTTTGTTGCGCAATCCGATGCAACAAAGATGCAGGTATGCGGAATAAATATGCAAGAAGCGCGAGAAAGATTGGCGTACCGATACAGGCGCGAAATAGGGATTTAGTAAAGTCAGAAGCGCTATAATATTTATGCTGATTTTATACTTTTAGCCTGGAAGGAGTCCCAGCATGAAGTCGTTTTTAAAAACGGCCTCTCGTGCGGCCGCAGCGCTGTTTGCCGTTGCGCTCGTCACGATGGGCGTTGCATCGCCTGCTTTCGCAGACGGTGCCCCCGGCACGATTACCAATCCCCGCTTCCCTGAAAAAAGCTACACCGACCTTGCTACCGCCACCGCCGAGGCGCAAAGTGGCGACACCATTAAGCTCGGCGAGGGCAACTACACGCTCTACGGCGTGAGCTCCACGGGCCACACCAAGGGCAAGGACCTTACCTTTGAGGGTCTGAGCGCGGACAAGACCGCATGGAACATCGGTGCGGAGGTTCCCAACCCCGATAATTTTGGCACCGAGTACAACGGCGACTATTCCTTTGACGGCGCCGGCACCGTTACGTTCAAGAACATGACGACGCGCTCCGGCTCTGCGAACTATCTTGGCTTCATTCGCGCGAACAAGACCGTCGTCGATGGTTGCGTCATCAACGGCAAGACGTTCTACTGGGGCTATCAGGGTGCCGAGTTCAGGAACACGACGTTCAACGCTCCGAATGGCGATTACGCCATCTGGACGTACAGCTCGCCGACCATGACGTTTGACAGCTGCACCTTTAATGCCAGTGGCAAAGTCATCAATGTCTATACCGATTACAGCGCGGGCAGCCATAACATTACCGTTAAAGTGAATAGCTGCACGTTCAACTCGAAGGCGCTTTGGGGCCTTTATAAGCAGGCGCTCAATATCAACGATTCGAACATGGGGAATTTTAAGTACGATATTTACGTGACCGGGAGCAATAAGGTCACGGCCGAACGCGACAACACTACCTGCTCGCAGCTCTTTGGCTTTGGTGGCAAGCAGGGCAACAACACTGGCCGTACCGATGTCACCATCGACGGCACGAAGGTGTGGTCCAACAAGACGATGCTCACCCACGACTACACCGACGGTCATCACGAGGACCACTTCGTTGACCAGAACGACTACGTTTGGGAGCAGAAGGATGACGGCTGGTATTGCACCGGCCACGCCAAGTGCGGCTACTGCAAATGGCCGATCGAGGAGACCGTAAAGGCGACCTTCGTGGACAAGACTAATTGCACCGAGAAGGGCGAGAGGACCTACACCGCAACCTTTACGCAAAAGTGCTTTAAGCCTCAGACCAAGACCGAAGCCCTCGACCCCATCGGCCATGACTGGGGCGAGCCCGAGTACACCTGGTCCAAGCAGGACGGCGAGTGGTTCTGCACCGCCAAGCGCACCTGCAAGCGCGACGCCAGCCACGTCGAGGAGGAGACCGTGAAGGCCGCCTACGAGGTAACCACCCCCGCCACGACCGAGAAGGAGGGCGAGGGCACCTACACCGCCACCTTCGAGAACGAGGCTTTCGAGACCCAGACCAAGACTGAGCCGATCTCCAAGCTTCCCGTCAAGCCGCAGGACCCCGCAAAGCCCAAGGACGACAAGCCGGGCAAGACCGACAAGCCAAACAAGTCTGACAAGACCAACAAGCAGACGCTCCCCGGAACGGGCGATTCCGCCGCAAACGTCATCATGGCGATGCTTTCCATGGCAGCCATCTGCTTCGCCGGCAGCGCGATCGCTTCTAAGATGCGCAAGTAATAGCGACCTTCAGCGCACCGTCGCAACTAGCCTGCAGCGCAACAGGGCCCGCACCACATAAGGTGCGGGTCCTTCTTTTTACCCAGACGAATCCACAGTGGACGCTTGCGCCGATGACAATTAGATGCACTCGGTATCCAGGCGCGCAGCCATTCCAGTCATTCACAGGCACGACCAACTCCCCTAACCAGCGCAAACATGGACCACATGGCTCACCTTTCGGGACTCCCGGACAGCACAAACTGGGGCTTACATATAACCCAACCCGGGGAGGGCCGGCAGCACCGACCCTCCCCTCTTTTGCGCCCGGACATATTGCCACTTAATGGCGCAAATCCGGCCCTCAGAATGGGACACATGGCCCACCCGAGCGAGCCGTCCACGCGCACAGTAAAGACAGGTAATCCATGGGTGGTTACAGATCAGGAGCTCCGGCTATCGGCGTTTCCGATTGCCGGCTATAGGTACGAATGCCTAGTCCACCATAAACGTCGGCAGCAGCGTATCGATAATCTTCGACCCCATATCACGATTTGCGGTCGAGTATTCCAGAGACGCCGTGGCGACCGTCGAGTCCGTGACAATCGTCTTTGTGTACGTAATCGTGTCGCCCTCGCGCCACGAAACCACGTACCAGTTGTCGCCCTCCGCGGTATAGAGGTCGGCCTTGCCCGAGGTGTCCTCATCGACAAACATCTCGTGTGCAGTTTCGTCGTTAACGTTGACGTAGCCAGACAGGCCGATCACAAAACCCGTCTCCGGATCCTCGTACCTTGTGCTGCTGCCGCTGGGAGTATCTTCCATCTCAAAACGGTTGGGAATCGACATGCTATAAGGATGCATGTCGTTCGTGTACGTATGCACGTCGGTTAGGTAATCGTCCGAATCGCCCGAACCGTAGTATGCCGACTCGTCCTCGGGAACGGCCTCGTCATCGGACGACGAGGGTTCCTTGGACTTGGACTTGTCGCTCTTCTTCTTAGCAGAAGAATCTTTCTCGTCCGAAGACCCGGTATCGACCACCGAAATCTGCGTGCCGGAGCTCTTTGACCCGTTGAGCACCGTAAGCGCAAACACCGTGCCGCCGCCGATGAGGACCACAGCAGCACATGCCACAGCGATAATGACCGGCGCCCTGCTCTTAGACTTTTGAGGCGCAGGCGCGACCGGCGGCATCGATTGGGTTAAGTCCGGGGCAGGGGAAGAATCAGCGCCCGAAGGCGTCGGTACGGAACCGCCCGTAAGCGAAGCCCCACAGTGTGTACAAAACGTCGATCCATCGGGAACTTGCTGTCCGCATGTTTTACAGAGCATCATACGACCTTTCGTGGTTTATCTTTTGTCACAGCCAAGTCTAAAACCTTAAGCCGGCATCGCTGTTGCGCAACATGAAAAAGCCGATGCCGAGCCGTGCCGTCCCATGCGCCCAGTGCCCCAAACATGGGACACATGACCCACCTTTCGAGACTCCCGGGCGGCACAAGCTGGGGCATACAAGACTCCGCCCGTGTACGCACACGCGCTCCGTTAAAAGCGAGGTCACCTCACCCCAGGGAGAGCCGGGCAGCACCGGCCCTCCCCTCTTTTGCGCCCGGACATATTGCCACTTAACGGCGCAGATCCGGCCCTCAGAATGGGACACATGGCCCACCCTAGCGAGCCGTCCACGCGTACAGTAAAGGCAGGTAATCCATGGGCGGTTACAGATCGAGGAGGACACGACCATGAAAAAGAAGGCCTTTGCGATTCTCACCCTCTGCATCAGTCTCTTTGCCGCGGTTGCCCTGGTGGGCTGCGGTGGCGGCGGCGGCACTTCCGGCAGCGGCGGTGGCGGCGGCGCGGAAAAGCCAGCCGTGGATATGAGGACCGACTTCATTTGGTTTAAGGTCGAGGTCCCCGAGGGCGTCGAGATCACCGATGTTGCCGGCGACACGGCCGATAGGGCCCAGTTTAAGTTCACCGAAAGCGAGCACGCGAGCGACCGCTTCATCCCCGTCTTCGATCCTGACAAGAACGCCGACGAGCTGTTCGACTACGAGGCAAAGTGGAAGACCAACTCCGGATGGACCGAGAGCGATCCCGTTAAGTACAACGGCAAGACCTGGCGCAGTGCCTACTACACGCACTCGGGCGGCGTGACGACCGAGTACTTCACCGACGTTGACGGCGGCAGCGTGTACGTGCGCATCGACAACGTCGAGGAACACAAGGACGCCGTCGAGACCATGATGAAATCTCTGGAGTTTGCCGACGACATCGCCAAGGCAAAGACCGAGGCCATGGATGTTAAGCTCGACGATATCGAGATTAAGCGCTAAAGCTCCAACGGCATGCAGCAGCGCCGTTTTAGCTCAGCCGGGATGCAAGGTGCGACTCCTTGCATCCCGGTTTTTTGTGTTCGCGAAAGCGCCCGGTCACATCACCATATTGAGCACATTGACGAATTCCTGGGCCTTCGCGTGGCTACTGAGGCAAAAGACGCAGGCGGTCAACAGCCGGTTACGTAGAAAAACGTCGCGGCCCTTGATCCTGTTGACCCTTTTCGCGGTCGCGCGCAGAACACCAAATCGTGTCCGCACGAGCAAATAAACTAATACCACAAGGAATATAAGCCGCTATCCAAGGATGGCGAAGTGAGATAAAGGGTTAGCAATAGCTAAGATTTAAGTCTAAAACCCTTAGGAAGTGCTAATATATAGTTATTGAAAGAGGCTAAGATGCAGAGACGCGAATTGATCCGCATCCTTGAAGAAGCCGGCTTCATCTCGAAAGGAGGCACTAATCACGAGAAGTTCGTCAAAGGAGATAAACTCGTGCTCGTGAAACGCCACCGAGAGATTGAGGATCAAATTGCCAAAAGAATCCTAAGGCAGGCAGGACTTCGATAGCTCATCCTCATCACATTTCGCATCGAGTTTTAGAGGAGGTCTTACATGGTTTACGTATGGGAATTCGAGTTCTTTGATTCGGACGGTATGGTCGATGCCGTGCCATGTGGCTCGCTGGGCGGAGGAGGAACGTTTGGCTCCGATCTAAACGACGCTGTCGAAAGCGCCGCCGATTTTCTCGCATGTATGGTCGACGATCACCTTATGGGCGGCGTCGATCTTCCCGCGTCGGACTTTGGACACCAGCCACAACACGGCGGCAAGATTATCGCCGTGGCCGTCAGCCGCGAGCTCGGCGACATCCCCGCCGTCACCGCAGCGGATGCCGCGCGTATGCTCGGTGTTAGCTCAGCACGGGTATCGCAACTGATAAATGCAGGAATGTTGGATTCATGGAAGGACGGCACCAAGCGCATGGTGTCCAAAGCTTCCATCGAGGCACGACTCGCCGACGCACCAAAGGCAGGGCGCCCAAAAGAGGTCCCTATTGCCGTATAAAGCAATAGCGTTGCGGGTTTTTCATTTATCAGATTAGCTGACAAGCTCTCCCAATACGGAACGCGCTGCGCTCCGTATTGAGCTGGACACATTGCCGCAGATTGTCGCGCATCCTCAATCCAAAGTACAAGAGGTGTTTCCCATGACAGACAGACCGAAAACAACGCTGCGCGGCTGCATCTACGGACTTGCCGTTGGCGACGCGCTGGGCGTTCCTTACGAGTTCAGGCCCCGCGGCACATTCAAATGCACCGACATGATCGGCTACGGCACACATGGGCAGCCCGCCGGCACCTGGAGCGACGACACATCTATGACGCTTGCTACCTGCGACTCGATTAGGGAGCTCGGGCATATCGACACCGCAGACATGCGCGACAAGTTCGTAAGCTGGATTGCCCGTGGCGAGTATACGATCGACGGCGTTTTCGATTACGGCGGCACGACCGCCCGCGCTCTGCACACCGGCAAAGGAGGCTCCGGCGAGCGCGACAACGGCAACGGTTCGCTCATGCGCATCGCGCCCCTGGCGTTTGTCGATGCGACAGGCGACGAGATCTGCGAGGTCTCCGCGATTACGCACGCTCATAGAACATCGACCGACGCATGTGTCACGTTCATCGAGCTGTTGAGATCCGCGATGGACGGCGTACTCCCCGAATGGGCACTCTGTCTGAAAGACGTACCCGAGCACGAAATCAGATCAGGCGGCTTCGTGCGCGACACGCTTAAGGCCGCTACCTGGTGCTTCGTCAACACTAACAGCTACGAAGATTGCGTGCTTGCCGCCGTCAACCTAGGCGACGACACCGACACCACCGCAGCCGTAGCAGGTGCGCTCGCCGGCACGGCATACGGCATGGACGCCATCCCGCAGGAATGGATCGACACCCTGCGCGGTAAAGAGCTGATTGAGAGCTGCTTGTTTTAGATCGCGGCGGCAACAGAAACAAGCCAGGAGGCATCATGGAGAGGAAGACTGCGCACATAGATGAGTTCCAAGTGGACGAGCACGAGATTCCGCTACTCCCAGCAGGGCTGAAGGAGGAAGGAGACCTCTATGTCCTCCCCGACGGGTGTTATCTTCCCTGCGGAGTCTACAAGACCGCGGACGGCGACTTGCTCCTTTATGAGCCATCCGAACTTAGTTTCTTCGGGCAGATGACTACCCAATTCAAAGAGCGCTAAAGGCTTGATTGCCCGTTAGATCGACACTGTTCCAAACCATGAGATGGGCAGGATGTCTCTCACCGCGGCCTGTGAGGTAAAATCTTGACTGCCGCGGAATCCGCCTGCGGGCAACGCTCCGATCTCCGATTGGGGTGAAGCCTATGAACTTGTTTCTTGAAATCCTGCGCCTCTCGATGTATGTGACCGGCATTGCCCGGAACCTCTACTCGATCTGGCGGGAATATAAGCAGTAACGGATAGCGAAGGGAGTCATAGAAAAGGGTCGGTTGCAGCCGACCCTTTAAGACGATAGCACCTGCGTTGCCCGCGCTTCCGAAGTTGACCGACTGAGGAGCGGGTTCCGCGGCACAACCTAATTTTACCCAGTATGGCGGGTCTTTTGCAGCCGCTCCACTGTTTATTTACATCTGGCACCCTCAAACAATCAGACGGCAGCCCGCGCTCCTGTGAGCTGCCCCATACCCCTGGCTTTCAGGTTACGACGCCAACCGGTACTACTCCCTACTTACCAAAGATCGCGGCGAACAAGCCCCTGCGTTTGGGCTTCTCCTCCCGGTAGGAACCCTCGGCGGCTGCCGCCGCCTGACGCGGCTGCTCGCCGCCTCCTCGGCGTACGATCTGGTATAGGAAGGGCGATTTAACGTATTTGACCTCGATGGGCGTGGCATGCACGGTACTTTCGCTCGACAGCACCACACTCGGATTGAGCGGTGCCACCACATGCGTCTCGCGCTTGTCGCTAAACACCACCGCGGCCGCACGACCCGTCTGGCCGTTTACGGCAATGCGCACCTGCTCGCCATCGCGGCTGTCAGTCGCCGGACGATCGACAAAGTAGACCGGCACCATCACCAGGCCGTCCTTGTGCTTGCGAGCCTTGTGCGCCCAGGCGCGGATGCTCTTTTTATTGAGCCCCAGCATCGCCTCGGCATCGTTGCCGGCAACGTCGAGCGCCAGCTTATCAATAACCACCTGGTCCTTGGTGGACGCATCGACGGAGACGACGCGGAAGTCGCCTTCCTGCATGGCCGGGTCAAACGGTCCCACCTTGCCAAAGTCCCACGGCTCCAGAATGCCCATAAGGCGAACGTCCAGATAGTTTGCCCGCGGATACGCCCAGTCGAGCACCTCGTAGTACACCAGAGTCTCCTTGCTCAGGCCCTTGCCCGGGAAGGACGCCATCATGCGCAAGTCCGCGAGCGCCATGGGGAAGTAGAAGAGCATCATGTCGTTTTGAATCGCGTCTTCCACGTCGTGACCGGCAAAGGCGTCGGGGTACTGGCGCACCAGCTGCAGCGCGTTGGCACGTGCCTGCTGCGGTGAGATTTCGCAGGGAATACCCTGCTCGGGTACATACTCCGCGCCAACGCCCATGGTCAGGCGCTTGCTAAACGTCCCTGGCTTAAGCAGGTCGGCAACGCCGATCTTATTGCCGCATGACGGGCACTCAAACATGCGCTGGGTCGATGACCCCTCAAAGGACGCGCCGCAGAAGGGGCAGGGAATGCTCACGTGCGTCGCCTCTTGGAACTCCTGAGCCGTGCCGCGGTCCTCCCACAGCAGATGCTCCAGAACCGACTGATTGCGCCAGTGCGAATTAAAGAAATACCAGTCCGGGTCCTCTGGGCGCTCGAGCTGCGAGACGTGCGTGAGCTTGAGCAGCCCGTCAACCACCGTCAGCGGCGTATGACGAATGCCCAGGGCGCTCTTGGGCTCCCCCGCATCGGCCTGCCATGGAACGACCGTGCCGCAATAGGCGCACTCAAAGCTGCGTTTAGCCTGGTGTGAGTACATAGGGCCGCCGCAGTTTTGACATTTAATGGCAAACATCTCGTCCATGGAAACGTCCTCCTTTACGCAGGGGCTGTCGACATTAAGTATGTCGGGCAGGCAGGCACATGCCCATACCCATGTGGCCCAAAATGGAGCACTCGGTCGGACGAGAAGGCGCAGTGAACTCGAAGGCGCGCGGACGGTCGCCCCCTCCGCCTCGCGCCCGTTAGCGCGGGCAGACCATTGCTGCATTTTCTGAGCACCGGCGCACGGCGCGCCCATGCGAGCTACACTATCCCCTTAATGAGAATGCGAGGAGATACGCCATGCTATTTGTAAATCGGCTGGTACATACGCTTGTTCCGGGCAGCGAGAGTGATCCGGTCGATACAACTTGTCGCACCAACGCGGGTTTTGCCGCAAGCCTCATCTGCATCGGCCTCAACATCACGCTGTGCCTGGCCAAGGGCATAGCTGGTCTGCTCGCGGGCTCCGTCTCGCTCA
>CABSYH010000010.1:0-18700 GCA_902481965.1 uncultured Collinsella sp. | reverse complement strand
GAGATTCCTCTACGTCTCGTGGGCTCGGAGATGTGTATAAGAGACAGGCTCTGGATCATGCCGACCTGCGGGCCGTTGCCGTGGGTGATGATGATCTCGTTACCCTGCTCGATAAGACCAAGGAGAGCGTGGGCGGTGTTGCTCACGGCCTCGATCTGCTCGACGGGGTTGTTGCCGAGGGCGTTGCCGCCAAGGGCGACGACAATACGATCGGGCTTGCCAAGAGGCTTAGACATTGCTGGAATCCCTTCTGTAAAAGGCCTACAACCCATTAATAACCCGTGTCCGTGCGATACGCGAGTTTATTAAGGTTCTTATTCTCTTTATCGCTCATTTTATTCATTTTGAAAACAGTTGAACGGTGAACGGTCATTTTTACCCGCTCAGCGTAAAGAAGCCCAGCTTGGGTATATCTACGCCATTTACGTGCGACTTTATTTTAATAGAGCAGGGATTAGACTAGATTATGCAAACTATATCTCCGCTAAACACAAAACAGACAACGTAATATCTTACTCGCACTATACGAGATTCTATGCATTAATAAGACGAGTATGCACCCCTGCAAAAACATGGGGCTTTTCATTCAGCATAAGGAATAAAGATGAGCTCCAAAAAGGCAACCAGCCCCAAAGCACGGGAATAGAAGACAACAACAGCCAAAACCTCTATCCATCCCCAAAGTGGCGCGAGGTTTCGCGGCAAAGCCGCGAAACAGCGAAGGGGACTAAAGGCCCCCACAACCGCGTCCTTCATTCAGCCACACAATCCGAGGACGTAGCCGTAGCAGGATCTGAGGGCTGACCTTCGCGGTCACTCCGCAGGACGAAAGAACCCCCGCCGCACGTAGTGCGCAGCGGGGGTTCTTTCATGTCCGAGGACGTCCGCGAAGGTCAGCCCTCAGATCCTGCGGTGGGAGACCTAGGCCTCGTTGTACACCGTCTTGAGCTTCAGCAGGTGAGCGTAGCGGTCCATAGCGGCCTGCTCGTTCTCCTTGAAGAGCTCCTCGGCGCGCTCGGGGAAGGAACGCGTCAACGAAGCGTAACGGGCCTCGTTCATCAGGAACTCCTGATAACCGCCCGCGGGCTCCTTGGAATCGAGCGAGAACTTCTTGCCGGCAGCAGCCTCGGGGTTGAAGCGGAAGAGGTTCCAGTAACCGCACTCGACAGCCTTCTTCATCTCGGCCTGGCAGTTCTGCATGCCGCCCTTCTTGATGGAGTGCATCTCGCAGGGGCTGTAGCCGATGATGAGGGACGGGCCGTCGTAGGCCTCGGCCTCGTGGATGGCCTTGAGGGTCTGAGCCGGGTTGGCGCCCATGGCGACCTGCGCCACGTAGACGTAGCCGTAGCTCATGGCAATCTCGGCCAGGGACTTCTTCTTGGTCACCTTACCGGCAGCGGCGAACTGAGCGACCTGGCCCAGGTTCGAGGCCTTGGAGGCCTGGCCACCGGTGTTGGAGTAAACCTCGGTGTCGAAGACGAAGACGTTGACGTTGTGGCCGGAAGCCAGGACGTGGTCCAGGCCACCGAAGCCGATGTCGTAGGCCCAACCGTCGCCACCGAAGATCCAGAAGGACTTCTTGGTGAGGTAAGCCTTGTCGGCGAGGATCGCCTTGGAAGCGTCGCAGCCGCACTTCTCGAGCTCGGCAACGTAGGCGGCGGCAGCGGTCTTGGAGGCCTCGGCGTCGTTGACGGAGTCGATCCAAGCCTGGCCGGCAGCCTTGAGCTCATCGGACGGACCATCGGCAGCGATGATGTCCTGCGTAGCAGCGATCAGCTTCTTCTGAACGGCCTCGTAACCGACGGCCATGCCCAGACCGTGCTCGGCATTGTCCTCGAACAGGGAGTTGTTCCACGCCGGGCCGTGACCGTCCTTGTCCTTGCAGTAAGGAGCGGTGGCAGCGGGGTTGCCCCAAATGGAGGAGCAGCCGGTGGCGTTGGAGATGAACATGCGGTCGCCGGCGACCTGGGTCACCAGACGTGCATAAGCGGTCTCGGCGCAGCCGGCGCAGGAGCCGGAGAACTCCAGGTAGGGCTGCTTAAACTGGCTGCCCTTGACGTTGGCCGCGATGAGCTCCTTCTTCTCGGAGACGTTCTCGACCATGTAGTCCCAAACGGGCTGCTGGTCCATCTCCTGCTCGGTGGGAACCATCTCGAGGGCGCCCTTGGGGCAGACCTTGACGCAGTTGGTGCAGCCCATGCAGTCGAGCGGGGACACGGCCATGGTGAACTTCATGCCCTTGGCCTTGGGGCCCATGGCGTCCAGCGTGCGGGTAGCCTCGGGTGCGGCGGCAGCCTCATCCTCGGTCATCGCGAACGGACGGATGGTGGCATGCGGGCACACATAGGCGCACTGGTTGCACTGGATGCACTTGGTCTCGTCCCAGTGGGGAACGACCACGGCGACGCCGCGCTTCTCGTATGCGGAGGCGCCCAGCTCAAACTGGCCGTCGGCGCAATCGACGAAGGCGGAAACAGGCAGGCTGTCGCCGTCCATGCGATCGATGGGCTCGAGCAGGTTCTTGACCTGCTGGGCGATGGCGGACTTGGTCTCCTCGGAGAGCTCGACGGGAGCGGCATCCTCGGCGGTAGCCCAGTCGGCCGGAACCTCGAACTTACGGAAGGCGGTAGCGCCGGCATCGATGGCCTTATGGTTGGCGTCGACGATAGCCTGGCCCTTCTTCATGTAGGACTTGGTAGCCGCGTCCTTCATGTACTGCAGGGCGTCCTCGGCGGGCAGAACCTTGGCCAGCGCGAAGAAGGCGGACTGGAGCACTGTGTTGGTGCGCTTGCCCATGCCGACCTTGGCAGCCAGGTCGATAGCGTCGATTAGGTAGACGTTGACGTTGTTGTTCGCGATGTAGCGCTTGGCCACGGCGGGCATGTGCTCGGCGAACTCCTCGTCGCTCCACTGGCAGTTGACCAGGAAGGTGCCGCCCGGCTTGACGTCGCGGACCATCTTGAAGCCCTTGACGATGTAGCTGGGGTTGTGGCAAGCGACAAAGTCGGCCTTGGTCACGTAGTACGGCGAGCGGATCGGGGAATCACCAAAGCGCAGGTGCGAGACGGTGACGCCGCCGGTCTTCTTGGAGTCGTACTGGAAGTAGGCCTGAACGTACTTGTCGGTGTGGTCGCCGATGATCTTGATCGAGTTCTTGTTGGCGCCGACGGTACCGTCGCCACCCAGACCCCAGAACTTGCACTCGATGGTGCCGGGAGCTGCGGTGTTGGGCGCATCCTCGGCCTCGGGCAGGCTCAGGTTGGTCACGTCATCGACAATGCCGATGGTGAACTCGCGCTTGGGCTCGTCCTTCTTAAGCTCCTCAAAGACAGCGAACGCGGACGCGGGAGGCGTGTCCTTGCTGCCCAGGCCGTAACGGCCGCCGACGACCTTGATGCCCGTCTTGCCGGCCTCGTAGAGAGCGGAGACGACGTCCTGGTAGAGCGGCTCGCCGATGGAACCCGGCTCCTTGGTGCGGTCCATAACGGCGATCTTCTTGACGGTCTCGGGGAGAACGTCGACGAAGTGCTTGATGGAGAACGGACGGAACAGGCGAACCTTGACCAGGCCGACCTTCTCGCCGTGAGCGTTAAGGTAGTCGATGACTTCCTCGAGCACGTCGCAGAAGGAGCCCATGCACACGACGACACGATCGGCGTCGGGAGCGCCGTAGTAGTTGAACAGGCCGTAATCGGTGCCGAGCTTCTCGTTGATCTTCTTCATGTAGCCCTCGACGACGGCAGGGAGCTCGTCGTAGACCTTGTTGCAGGCCTCGCGGTTCTGGAAGAAGATGTCGCCGTTCTCGTGGCTGCCGCGGGTGTGTGGGTGCTCAGGGTTGAGCGCGTGATCGCGGAAAGCCTGGACGGCGTCCATGTCGCACATCTCGGCAAGATCCTTGTAGTCCCACATGGCGACCTTCTGGATCTCGTGGCTGGTGCGGAAGCCGTCGAAGAAGTTAAGGAACGGGGTCTTACCCTCGATGGCGGCAAGGTGAGCCACCGGCGAGAGGTCCATGACCTCCTGGACGTTGCCCTCGGCGAGCATGGCGAAACCGGTCTGGCGGCAGGCCATAACGTCGGAGTGATCACCGAAGATGTTCAGGGCGTGGGAAGCGACGCAACGCGCGGAGACGTGGAAGACGCCCGGGAGCTGCTCGCCCGCGATCTTGTACATGTTCGGGATCATCAGGAGCAGGCCCTGAGAAGCCGTGTAGGTGGTGGTCAGAGCACCGGCGCCCAGCGAACCGTGAACGGTACCGGCTGCACCTGCCTCGGACTCCATCTCGACGACCTTGACCGGGGTGCCAAAGATGTTCTTGCGACCCTGGGCCGCCCACTGGTCGACATGGTCGGCCATCGGGCTGGACGGCGTAATGGGATAAATTCCCGCTACCTCGGTGTACGCATACGAAACATATGCGGCCGCCTCGTTGCCGTCCATAGACTTAAACTTACGCGCCATATACCCCTCTCCTCTCATATAGGTATACAGGCCCCGGCGATCGCCGGGATGTTGGCGTGATGGGATTTTCGCTGTTGCTTCCAATCATCTGGCAGGCAGACTGAGCAGCAGGTACATGGCGTGGAGAGAAGGCATGCCGAGGCGCGGGGCGGTTAATGCGCTCCACAGGCCCAGCTACCCGTCTTGCACATGGCCGAGCGCCGCAAAGGCCGCATGCCGGATGCTCCCGGGCACGCCCCGGCGATGGGAAGCGCCCGCAACGGAAATCCGCATGCGGGTTTATTGTACCCCGCCGTCAAGTGTAATTTCGGCAAATATAGGCGGGCGGTAAAGGTTTACCCCGGGTGACTATCACACGGCCGATGTCAGCGAACGCAATCCCCGGGGACAACGCAGCAGTTGCGGTGAAATGGGGACTGTTTTTGCCGGTCGCAGCCTTAAACAGTCCCCATTTCACCGCAACTTATTTAGGAGATGAGTTAGAGGGCGCCGAGGAGGATGGCGTAGGTGGTGGATTCGCCGAGCCTGAGCTCGTCACCGGGGTTGAGCCGAGCGGAGCGGCCGGGCTCGACCTGGGTGCAGACGTTCGTCGCTCCGTTTACCACCACGGTTCCGTTGGTGGACGACAGGTCCTCGACGTACCAGACATTTTGGTCATCGCACCACACGTGGGCATGGCGAGCCGAGACGTCATCGCCCACATCAGTGATATCGCCCTCCCCCGTCGCCAGCGCGCCGATCTCGACGCCCTGCTCGCTCGGCTGAATCCAGCGCGGGGCGCTCACCACGTAGCCGTTTTGCACGCGCAGCAGTCCCAGCGGATGCGCAGGCGCCGCCTCGTGCTCACCTGCAACCGAAGATGTGCTCAGCGAGCGTGGCGTCGACGTGGCGCCGCCACAGGTCGCATGAGCGTAGTCGATGGCATAGGTCACCGACGAGCGGACATCTGCCGAGCAGCCCACGGCGACAAACAGCACCAGGATGGCCTCGGCGCGCTCGGCGGGCATGAGTTCAGCCGCCTGCGACAGGCGCTCGAGCGCATTGCGATAGAGATTCGTGTCCTGATGGCATTCCTCGAGTGCCCGCACCATGGGCTCGCCAGCGGGACCGCACACCATGTTGGTCACGGCCGCGGCGTCCATGGGATTGCGACGGCGCAGGGCCAGCTGCGACATAATGCGCGCGGCCGAGGTGCCGTAATCGGCAAAATAGCGCTCCTGCAGCGTGCCGACCGGCGCGCGCACGATAAAGCGCGAAACCCAAGAGCAATCGGCGGCACGGCTCTGTGGACTACGGCCGTCGGCGAGCGGGCGGCTCGAGAGCACCAGGCCGCACAGTTCGATATGGCTCAGGTGCGCTGCGCGCTTAAAGATGTCAAACATTGCCCCGCACGGGGTGAGCTCAGCTTGAGAAGCCATGGCTTAGCCCTCCTTGGTCGCAGAGATAGTGTCGGATACTTCGGCCGGCCCGCCAAAGGCGCGAGCAGCCGCGGCTCCGCCGGCAAGCGGCGTCGCCATAGGAATTTTCGCACGTCGTGCTGACACGACGGGAAGCTCAAAGGCAAACCCCATCGCCAGCAAAAACCACGTGAGCGCATAGGTTGCAATTAAGGCGGCAACGAAGCCGCTCGCCACGGCGCGCTGGGAAAACACGGTGCATGCAACCGCGATCAGTACCGGAACCTCGCAGGCAGAAAGCGCCAACACGCCCTGCAGGAACCCCGTGCGACGATCGTGCGCCATGGCGCCGGCGGCAATACCCGCCATGCCCGGCAGCGCCAGCGCGAGCGCGACAACGATACCCGGCAGCGCACCGGACCACGAAATGTACCCCACGGCAACCGACGCACGAGCACCAGACGCCAGCAGCGCCGCCGACACCACCACAACGGCCCATACGAGGCCGCAGACAGCCGTAGTGCCGATCATCGCGGCGCGACGGGCCACGCGACCGGACGCGTCCATGGAACAGGGCGTGAGTGGCTCGCCGCGAAGCGAACGGCCGACGTTTTGCGCGTAGTGGTCGCAAAACGTCGTAAGCGCCGCCTCCACCGCGGCGGGCTCGGGACGATCGCCCTGATTACACGACAGGCAGGCCATGACCACGTCGAACAACTGGGCATCGACAAATGCCAGCGCGTCGCGCAGCTCCTCGGAGCCCGGCTCGAGCCCCATCTGCTGTGCCTGCTCGGCGGCGGCAAGTGCCACATCGGGCTCACGTCGCAGCAGTTGCGTCAAATCGCAGCCGGGCGCGTGGGCGCCAACGGGATAATCGGGCAGCGTATCCATCTTGAGGCGATAAGGGCTGGCGATATCGCACGTCTTTTTGCGCGAGCCCGAAGTACCCGGCGCACCCGGCGCCACCTCGTACGGCGCGACGCCGGCGATGAGCTCGTAGACCGTACTCGCCGCTGCATAGACATCGATCGCCGGCGACATGCGAAGCATGCGCAGGTCGGGGATATCGTCGGTGAGCATCTCGGGCGGGGCGTAGGCCACCGTCGCGCGGCGCAACGTGGCATAGCGCTCGGTAAACGACGCCTTGCCGCCGGTTCCCGCCACCGCAGAGGCAGGCTCGAGCGCCAGCGACGAGCCAAAGTCGATCAAGCACAGGTCGAAGGTGCCTTCGGCAAGCTGTCGGTCGAGCGACAGACGCGCCGTGCGCACCATAATATTAGCGGGCGAGATATCGCGATGGACGAACCCCTCCCCCACCAAGCTCATGCGGCAGAGCAGGTCGAACAGGTCGCGACCCAGACGCGCCGCCACGAGCGGCGACAGACGCCCGGCATCGTCCACGGCAAGGCGCGGGCGCAGGCGGGCAAGCGTCTCGCCCTCGACCCACTCCATGACAATCGCGGGCACGCCGTCAACCTCGCCCCACCCGTATAAGCGCGGAAAGCCCTTAAGACCCGAAAGGGCACGATGACATTCGTATTCCTCGCGAAACGCCGCCTTAAACTTAGCGACCAGCGCCTCATAAGCGGCGTCGTCATCGAACTCGTCGCGAGTCGGCAAGATGAGCTGCTTGAGCGCCACGGCCTCGCCCTGGGCATTGACGGCACGCGTCACGCGACCGATTCCGCCACGGCGCATGGTGGCGTCGTCGGCAAACAGCATCGTAAAACGGCGCAGGTAGGCGGGAAGCTCGTCCGCGCCCAGGGCGACGGCCGGCTCAAACCCGTCGACGCGCGCCAGGCGCAGGCCCACCATAGGGTCGCGGTTTAGCGCGCACGATGCGCTAGAAGCAAGGCTATTCGTCATAGGGCGATCGCCGCCACTTTGGTATTGAAGTTGTTGAGCGCGACGTCGTCATCGCCGTAATGCCCCACCCATTGGCACAGATTGGTGTAGCAGCCCCATAGGTTGGCGTATTGCCGATACCACTTTGACTTGGGAGAAAACGTTTGCCGGCCAAACTCGGCACGGATGACGAACATATCGTTGGCCAGGCTATCGCACGGCCCGGTATCGCCCGTTGCGTTATAGGTCGAAACCACGCTATTGGCGCGGGCGACATAGCCATCGAGCATGTTGTATTTGGTCACGAGCCAACTGTGGATGCTCTCCTCC
Source organism: uncultured Collinsella sp. (assembly GCA_902481965.1). Lineage (GTDB taxonomy): Bacteria > Actinomycetota > Coriobacteriia > Coriobacteriales > Coriobacteriaceae > Collinsella. The sequence goes on along the minus strand of CABSYH010000010.1, from coordinate 10,667 downwards.
TCGGCAGCCGAGAGACCGCCCGAGCCCGCGTCCCCGCCGGCACCGCCGTCCGTCGAGCCGCCACTCGAAGATCCACCGCCAGAGGCGGAGCCCGAACCGGAACCGCCGCCCGAGCCCGCCGAGCCGGTGCCAGAACCGGACCCCTCCGAGCCGTCGGGCTTACCCGTCTGCTGCGTATCCTGCCCCTTCTGCTGCTCGGTCTTATTGACGACGGCAGCCACGCTGTTATTGGAAAGCTTCGTAATGACCTTGGTGTTGTTGAGCACGATGGTCTTGCCGTTTGCCAGTGTGATCTCGTTGGACGCCCGCTCGCCCTCGTCCGCGGGATCGACGCCAAACACGATGCGCCCGACCACGCTCGCCCACGCATATCCAGTTGTCGTTCCCAAGTCGCTTTTGGCCTTGCGCCCAATATGCAGCTCGCGCGCAGCATGCGCCTGCACCATGGACGGCACCGTCATGCCATAAGCCGAAACACCGGCTATGACCAGCACGAGCGAGCAAGACAGCAGCACGTACGCCCGAGGCGCCAGGCCCAGCCGGCGTCGCATGCGCACCGCGGCGCCATGCTTTGTCTGAGTGCTAGCGGGCCGCATGCGTTCTCCTCCAACAAAAACACGCCGCTTAAAAGCGGCGCATTCTTTCATATCCACATTTGAGTGTATCAGCGAACCCAAAAGGTTGCGCAATGAATGGGCAAATACGAGGTGCGAGTGGACCCATCCACGCGATAAGCGGATGGAAAGCAGGTTTGTTGCACAACAAACGCATGAACGCGTGCCCAATTATGAGTGCCCCGTGCGGCAGGCCGACGGGACATGCCGTGGAGCTGACGCCGTCTAGATCGCGCGACGGGCCTCGATAGCGCGGCCGAGCGTAAGCTCGTCGGCATACTCCAAGTCGCCGCCCACGGGAAGGCCGCTCGCAAGACGCGATACCTCAACGCCCAATGGCTTGATGGTGCGAGCAAGATAGCTCGCCGTGGTCTCGCCCTCAATATTGGGGTTGGTGGCGATAATGACCTCGTGGATGTCCTCGTGGCCCAGGCGCGCCAGCAGCTCGCGGATATGCAGCTGCTCGGGACCGATCTTGTCCATGGGGCTGATCACGCCGCCCAGCACATGGTACAGGCCATGGTAGCTGCCCGTGCGCTCGATTGCCTGGACGTCGCGCGGCTCGCCCACCACGCAAATGCGGGTGGTGTCACGCATCGGGTCCTGGCAGATGGAGCACTCGTCGGCCGTGGCGTAGTTAAAGCAACGGCTGCAAAAGTGGACCTCTTGCTTGACCTCCAGGATAGCCTCGGCCAGGCGGCGGGCCTCCTCGGCATCGGCCTCGAGCAGGTAATAGGCGATGCGCTGGGCCGACTTGGGACCAATGCCCGGCAGACGGCCCAGCTCATCGAGCAGTTTTTGCAGACTGTGATTCGCACTCATATATATGCGTGTCTTAGAACGGCATGCCCGGGATGTTGAGGCCGCCGGTGATGGCGCCCATCTGCTTGTTGGCGAGCTCGTTGACGCCGCGGACGGCCTCGTTGACGGCAGCCATGATCATGTCCTGCAGCATATCGACGTCCTCGGGATCGAGCGCATCGGGGTCAATAGTGAGGTTGACGAGCTCCATCTCGCCGTTAACGGTCACCTTGACCATGCCGCCGCCGGCAGAGGCGTCGACGGTCTGGGACTTGAGGTTCTCCTGCGCGGCGGCAAGCTGCTCCTGCATCTTGCGAGCCTGCTTCATCATCTGCTGCATGTTCATACCGGCCATGATGGCTCCTTTACGTGCGGCCGCACGCCGAGCTGCAAGGGCAGCCGGAGCGCGGCGGGACTTTCAAACTCAAAAATCGTACCACGGCGCGAGGCCAGCGAGCGGGGCGGTTGTGCCACCTCAGTCGATATACATGTCCTGGAGTGCAAGCCGCACCCAAAGATTATGCAAGGTTGAATAATTCGCATCTGCATAATATTGAAAGCTAAATCTTGTAGAGCCGGAATCCGACATTTAATGCGTACCACTAAATGGCTAAATGCCGAGCTACTACTCGAAGCGGCGCTCATGACGGCGGGGTATAATTTGATTGCCATAGAAAGCAATTTGGAGGTGCCCCATGAATGCCCCCGACGTGCTCCAAAACATCCGCTCAAAACACCCCGTTGCATATTTGGTTCTCTATCTCTTTGTCGGCTGGACATTGCTGGTTGTCATCACCCATGCCATAGCTTTTGGAGCAGAACTGCTGATAGCCGGCTCAGACCAGCCCGTCGTCAAATGGGAAGCGACTGATGAGTGCACCGACGGAACCCGAACCGTTTACTACAACAGCCCGTCCCTCTACCAAGAGTTCAAGGTCAAGATAAAGGGCTTCAAGATTGTCGATGCCGAACCGGGCTCTTTATCGACAATCGGAGCAACCGTCAACGCCGAGCAAGTCGAGTACACGGACAGCCATGCGACGTATCGTATCGACCTCGGCATCCTAGGCCGACCGTCACGTACCTGTCTGCTCGAATGCGATATACGCGGCACCACACTACACATGTCCGAAATGCAGATGCGCCCGGACAAAGAGACCTCTTCGTGAGCAGTATGCCCGCCCGCACGGTTACTCCACCGGCTTGAAGATGGTGGCCTGGCCGAAGACGCTGCGGATGAGGGCCTTGGCCTCATCCTCGGTCTGCGGGATGCTCGGGGCTGCGCCCTGGTGGCCGAAGGGACTGCCGGCGCCGGGGTTGGACTCCCAAGGGGCAGCGGGGGCGTCCTCCTCTTTGGGGGCAGTTGCAGCGGGCTTGGGCGCGGACGCCGCACCCGGCACGTCGAACGGGGGCAGATCGTCCCCGCCGGCATCGGCAGCAAAACCGCCGACCATGGTGTCGTCGTAGGGCACCTGCTCGGATTCCCACGGCGCAGACGGCTCGGCGGGCTGAGCCTTGGGAGCGGACGCGCGCTCGGGCGCTCGGGGCGCGGGCTCGGTCGGGAGCTTGCCCGTGGCGGGAGCGCCGGCAGGATTGTCGGAGCGCAGCCAGGGGGCCTTAGCCAGGTCGGATGACTTGGGCGCAGGCGCGGCAGCGGGCTTGGGCGCGGGGATCGGAGCAGCCGGTTTGGGCACAGCGGGTTCAGGCGCCGATGGGGTCGGTGCCGCTACCGGCGCCGCTTTTGGCTGCGTCGCGCTGGCGCTCGAGGATGCAGGGGCCGCCGAGGACACGGGTTGCGGGTCCGCAGATGCCGCAGCCCGTGCAGATGGAGAATGCTCCTCATGTTGAGGAGCCGGCGTGCCACCTCCATCCAGGACGTAGTCGACGGTGCGACGACCGAAGACCGCGCAGACCGTCGGCAGGACCACCGACTGCGTGTCGGCGCGTCCGAGCATCTTGATGGCAAAGGTCGAGCCCGCAGGGAACGAGACGGTGAGCTTGGAGCCGTCGTCGGCCGTGGCGCGGGCGTTGAGCAACAGACCTGCATAGGAAGCCTGACGAGCCTTGACGCGCTCGACGACCTCGGCCCATTTGCGCTGGAGCTCGCCGGGATCCTCGACCGCGGGGGCCTCGGCGGCGCCGGCGGCAGCAACCTGAGCGGCAGTATTGGGCTTGGACACCGGCACGGTCGATGCAGCAGGCGCGGGAGCCGGAGCCGTAACGGGTTGAGGTGCAGGCGTTACAGGTTTGGGCGCCGGCACAGGAGCCGCGGACTTGGGCGCAGGCTGGGCAACCGGAACAGCAGCGCCGCGGTCCCATGGCATGCCACCCTGATGCGCAGACGCAGCGGCGGGAGCAGCGGATGCTGCCGGAGCGGCAGCTCGGGCGCCCGAGATCAACGTCGGCTGTTGCGTCGTCGCAGGAGCAGCCGCGACAGTTGCAGGCGCGGCGGCCTGAGCAGCAGCCACGCTCGCCGGCACGGCGCCGTTGGCAACCATGGCCTCCAAGCGTGCCACACGCTCGGCCAATGCCTCAATCGTTAAATCAGCCTCGGGACGTGCCAGACGCGTGCAGGCGATCTCGAGCACCAGGCGCACGTCGCTCGCGCCCCTCATCTCCAACGCGGCATCGTCGAGCACCGTCAGCACGCGGGCCAGACGGTCGGCCGGATGCTCGCCAAAGGCAGCAGCCTCGGCAGCAAGCGCCTCGGCCTGCTCGGCCCCGCCCTCAAACAGCTCGGCACGGGCACCGGCAACGCAGGCCACATACACGTCGCGCACGTGCGCCACCAGGTCGCGCGTCAGCTCAAGCAGGTCATTGCCCTCCTCGACCTGTGCGCGAATGAGCCCATAGAGCTCAGCAATATCACGCTCGGCGATGGCGTGGGCAAACTCGCCCAGGATCTGGTCCGAAACCTCGCCCAAAAGTGAGCGGGCATCGTCCGCGTGCACGGCTCCGTTGCCAAAAACGCTCAGCTGCTCCAGTGTGGAAAGCGCGTCGCGCATGCCGCCCTTGGCATGGCGCGCCACGATGGCCAGCGCCTCGTCGTCGTAATCGAAGCCCTCCTGCTCACACACGTAGGACAGGCGATGTTCGATATCCTCGTTGCCGATGCGGTGGAAATCGAAGCGCTGGCAGCGCGAGAGGATGGTCTCCAGAATCTTTTGCGGATCGGTGGTGCACAGCACGAAGATCACGTGCGCCGGCGGCTCCTCGAGCGTCTTGAGCAGCGCGTTGAACGCCGCCGTCGTGAGCATGTGAACCTCGTCGATGATATAGATCTTGTACTTGCCGCGCACCGGGGCAAAGTTGACGGAGTTGATGATCTCCTCGCGCACATTGTCCACGCCCGTGCGGCTTGCGGCATCGAGCTCGTAGACATCGGGGTGGTTGCCCTCGGCGATGAGCTCGCACTCCTCACAGGTGCCGTCGGGCATGCAGCCGCTTGCGCCCTCGGCGCGCGCCGCCTCGGCGTTGCGGCACAGTAGCGCCTTGGCAAGGATGCGCGCCATGGTGGTCTTGCCCGTGCCGCGCGGTCCGCAGAACAGGTACGCGTGGGACAGGCGCCCCTCGGTGATGGCGTGCTCGAGCGTCGAGACGATATGCTGCTGGCCCACCACGGAGTCGAAGGTGAGCGGGCGATACTTTCGGTACAACGATTCCATGGGTGCTCCCCCGGGTATACTGAGTCTTGTTGCCGCGACGGCCATGCGGTCGCACGGCATACTGCACTCATAATAACCCGTACGGCGAGCCCGCCGCGATAGGAGTCCAAAGAGCATGGCAGACGCAGAGAGCAACCTCGTTCCCTCCGAAGCAGCCGACCAGGTCGAGGTCGCGCTCGAGGAGCAGGCCGCAGCCGACGACGGCATCCTGTACCTCAACGAGTATCAGTACGAAAACGACCTGGTCACCGACTTCGCCCGCCTGGTCGCCTCGCCCAGGCGTCGCGGCTCGCTGTATGTCGCCGCGGCATTTGCCGCGCTGCTCGGCATTGGCATGCTGGTGGCCGGCGGCAACTGGATCAAGTTCGGCGTCGTCCTGATCGTATTCGGCGCCTTTTTGGCCTGGTGGAGCAAAAACCTGCACCACACCCTCGCCCGCGACTTTATCGACGCCGTCGAGGCAGACGAGTCCATGGGTGGCCGCTATCGCCGCGTCGCTGCCAACGAGGACGGCCTGATGGTATGGGGCAAGAGCGGCAAGTCGCAGTTCTTCCCGTTTGACAAGCTCGACCACGTACTCGACGGCGAGCGCATCTTTGTGGCCATGTTCGCCGACCAGGGCGTGACAATCCCTAAGGACACCTTTGTCCGCGGCGATGCCGAGCAGTTTGGTCCCTTCCTTAAGGCGCGCATCAACAAAAAGCTCCGCATCGAGACCAAGAAGAAGAAAATGAAGGCCGAGAAGGCCACAGCCGAGGCCAAGCAGGGCGACAAGGCCGACAAGCCCCAGGACAGCAAGGGCAAGCAGCGCAAGCAGAAGAAGAGCAAGAAGAAGCGCTAAGGCCAAGCCAGACAGGCAACCTCGCATCTCGCCATCCTCCCCATGCACCTGAGCGTGCTACACTAGCAGCATCTATGCCACCGCGAATGGCTCGGCCCTGCGCCCGCCGCTCGCAAACGAACTTTAAACGCACGAGGGTTGGCCATGCCGCTTTTCTCGCAACATACCGCCCGGTTCTCGCCGGACGTTCCCTTGGAGGGCACTAGCTCTCGCGAGCTGCTCAAGCGGTACCAGCCGCTCGAGACGCTTGCGACCGGCGGTTTTGGCTCCATCGAGATCTGCCGCGACACGCATCTGCGCCGTCGCGTGGCCATTAAGCGCATCCCCCTCACAGACGGCGCCGGCATGCCCGCCAGCGACATCATGGATGTGCTGCGCGAGGCGCATACCGCCGCCATGCTTCAACACCCCAATATCGTGCAGGTTATCGACTTTACGCACGACACCGCCTATGCCTACCTGGTCATGGAGTATGTCGACGGCATGTCGTTAGCCGAGTTTTTGCATCGCGTGGACGGCCACTCGCTCACCTTTGACGAGACCGCTGCCATTGCCGACGCGCTGGGCCAGGCACTTGCCTTTGCCCATGCAAACGGCGTGCTTCACCTGGACATAAAGCCCGCCAATGTGCTTATCGACCACTCGGGCAATGTAAAGCTCACCGACTTTGGCATGGCGCGGCTGTCGTCCGCCGGCGGCTTTGGCGGATCGCGCGGCGGCACCATCGGCTACATGCCGCCCGAGCAGCTCGATATCGAGACCGGCACGGTCGACGAACGCGCCGATGTCTTTGCCCTTGCCTGTGTGGTCTACGAGGGCCTGTGCGGCAGCGCCCCCTTTGTGGCAGCCACGCCTGCCGACTCGCTCGACCGCATCATCGGCGGCGCCACCTATCCCAGCGAGCTCATCCCGCACTTTCCTCCGGGGGCCGAAGCGGCGCTGATGAGCGCCCTCTCCCCCATGCCGCAAGACCGCCCCGATAGCATCGAGGCATTCTGCGACCGACTCCTTGCCGGCTTGGGGAGCGTACGCGAAGGCCGTCGCAGCCTGGAGCAGATGGTGGGCGAGCTTTCGGATGACGAGTGCGCGGCAGACGGTATCGAGCCATCGAGCTACGAGGGCGACACCATCGAGGTCGACCCCGCGCTTGGTTGGGCGGGCACGCGCTGGAGCCACGCGCACGACTACACCATGCGCGGCATCTCGGCTCTCTCGTGTGGAGCCTTTAGCTTCTTGCTTATGCAGACAGCCGGCGTCGCCGCGCTTCCCGGCTCGGTCGTCGCGGCCATCGCGATCGGTGCAGCAGCCGGCCTGGCCCCGCAGATCGGCTCGGCCATCTCGGCCGTGGGCTTTTTGGTGCTCATGGCCAACGCCACCATGCAGGCACAGGGCATTCTGTCGATGCTGCCGGTCGCGGTCATTTTTGCCGCCGCCATGTCCGGTTGGTGGATCGCCTGGGGACGCACCGAGGCGGCCGCGAGTGCGGCGCTCACCTGTGCGCTTGCACTGGGCTGCCTAACCGGCGACACCCTGTTGGCATCCGGGGCGGCCGCGGGCTTCGCGGCGTTTTGGCTCGGTCCGACAAGTGCCGCGGCAGCTACGAGCATGGGCGCGCTCTTTGCCCGCCTTGCCGCAGCAGCCCTCTCTGCGGGAGGCGTACTGGGGCTTAGCAATGTCGCCGTAGCGCTGGGAGACGCGCTCTTTCTCGCTGCAATCGTGCTGGTTGCAGCAACGGCCGCGGCAACATCGCTGCTGCTCAACGCTCATGCAAAACGCGCCGAGCAGGGGTCGGACCTTGCCGCCATCGTCGCAATTGCCGTCGCCGGCATCGGCTCGGCCGTGTCGTTTTGTCTTGCACACCATATGGAAATTGCCAGCCTTACGGGCCCGGTCGTCGCCAAGGCGGCGGTTGCGGGAATCCTATCCTCTATAATCGTTGGGATATGCCTTTATTTGCTCGGATACCAAAGAACCTATACGGAGAGTGATCTTTCGTGAACTTCCTGAACATCTTCGAGGACCACGTGGCCGGCATCTTCGGTGCCACCCGTGCCCCGTTCTCCTTTAAGAAGCTTGCCAAGCAGGCCGCTCGCGACATGGAGGATCAGACTCTGGTGATCAACGGCGTCAACACCGCGCCGGCGCTCTATACCATCCTGATTGCCGCCGACGATGACCCCATGCTCGCCCCGTTCTACCCCGAGCTTTCGCGCGAGGTCCGCGAGTTTGTGAAAGCGCAGGCCGAAAAGCGCCGTTACGTCTTTGTCGGCGAGCCCCTCGTTCGCTTTATGATCGACCCGCAGCTGCGCGATGGCAAGTTCTCGGTCTTTGCCGAGAACGTCGATGCCCCCACGCTCGGTCGCCTGTACGAGGAAGAGCGCGCCTACCAAAACGGCCTAGGCCAGAACAGCTCGGCCACAAGCCGTGCCGCCAGTGCCCCGCGCGCCGGCCAGCAGCAGTTTGCCGCCCCGCAGCAGCACCCCGCTGCCATGCCGCAGCAGCAGCCGGCACCCCGCGCTGCCGCTCCCGACCCGCTTGCCGCGGCCGACCCCTTTGCGCCCAATGTGCCCGATCCCGCCGCCGCACCCATCCCCGTGCCCCAAACCGTCTCGCGCGACGCGCTTGCCGGCATGGGCGGAGCCGCCGCGACCGGCGCCGCCGTTGGCCTTGGCGCCGCAGCCAGCATCGCCTCCAACATGGCAAGCCCTCGCGCCCCGCAGCGTCCGCTCGCCCAGCTCGTCGACGTCGTGAGCGGCGAGAGCCACGCCATCACCTCCGCACAGGTGACCATCGGTCGCGAGCGCTCGGTTTCCGACATCGCCCTGCGCGACCCCAACGTGTCGCGCCGTCACGCCCAACTCACCTTTACCGGCTCGGACTGGTCGATCGAAGACCTCAACTCCACCAACGGCACGCTCGTCAACAACCGCCGCATCACGCGCTGCCCGCTGCGCAACGGCGACCTGCTGACGTTTGGCCTGAGCACGTTCGAATTTAGGGGATAGTCGCTTATGAACATCGATATCGTCCTGTTTGCAGGCCGCATTGTCCTGGTCGTCCTGCTCTACATCTTCCTGTTTGCCGTCATGAAGACCGGCGTGGGGCTCGTCCGCGGCCAGCGCCGCGACTCGGCCATCTGGACGATCGATGTGGACAAGGGCCCGCGCGGCATCCGCGGCATCCACGTGGATATGCTCGGCCCCGTCATCGTCGGCCGTTCGCCGTCGTCGGACATCTGCATCAACGAACCGTTTGTCTCGGCCTCGCATGCGCGCTTTTCGCTGCAGGGCCCGGCACTTATTATCGAGGACCTCAACTCGCTTAACGGCACGCTCGTCAACGGCCGCCAGCTGGTGGAGCCCGCAACGCTGCGCGAGGGCGACGAAGTCCAGATCGGCGACGTGGTCATGAAGGTGAACCGTCGATGATCGACGAGGAGAACAAGTCCGCAACCATGCCCGAAACATCGACCGCCCCCGCGGCCGCGCCGGCTCATGCCGCCCCGACGGGCCCTGCGCCCGTGGAGCCCGAGGACACCGTGTTCTCCCTGCCTCTTTCGCATGTAACGCAAGAATATCCGACGCTTAGCGACGACGAGGATGCCAAGGGCAACGCCGACGGCGGCACCGCCCCCATCGGCGCGCACGCCGCTGCCGAGCAGCCCGCGGTCCCGCAAGACACGCCCGCACCGGCTCACTTTGCCGAGCCCGTCGCCACGGCGATTACCGAGAGCTCTGCGGTATTTGCGGCTCCCGAGCCCGCAGCACCGGTGTTTCCCGTAGCTCCAGCACCCGCCGCAGCGCCCGAACCCGCATCTGCACCGGAACCTGCGGCGGCTCCCTCCCCCGCGGTCGCATCGGCGCCCGAGGCCATGCAGCCTGTGGCCGAAGACGTGCCCGCAGCAACGACGGAGGATGTCTCTCAGCCCCGCAGCACGCCCGCGCCCGCGCACCTCGCGACGCCCGAGCCCGCAGCCGTCGCCCCGCAAGACGACGAGCCTGCCGACCGTACAACCGAAGAACCCGCCACGCCTAACGCTGACGACCCAAGCAACGATGCCGACACCGTCTCGCCCGGCGATACGGCCGAGATTGACGTTGCCGCCGTGGAGGCCAAACTTAAGGACCCCGGCTCGACCATGAGTTTTGAGCCGCTGACCGACGAGCGCATCGAGACCGACTCGACCTACGACGCCGGCACGACCACGCAGCTCATGTGGGGCGCCCGCTCCGATGTTGGCTGCGTGCGCCCGCATAACGAAGACTCCTATCTGGTGCAATCGCCGCTCTTTTGCGTATGCGACGGCATGGGCGGCCACGCCGCCGGCGAGGTAGCCTCCTCCATCGCCGTCGAGACCATTGCCAAGACAGCGCCGCAGGCAGCCGACGCCGCACGACTGGCGGCCGCCGTCGAGGCGGCAAACGCCGCGGTCATCGAGGCTGCGCTCAACGGTTTGGGCAAGCCCGGCATGGGCTGCACGGCAACCTGCGCCTATATCGAAAACGACATGCTCGCTATCGCCCACGTGGGCGACTCGCGCGCCTACCTGCTCCACGAGGGCACGCTCATCCGCGTGACCCGCGACCACTCCTATGTGGAGGAGCTCGTGGACGCCGGCGAGATTACGGCAGACGAGGCGCGCGTCCACCCCAACCGCTCGGTCATCACCCGCGCGCTGGGCTCGGATCCCGCCATGTATGCCGACCACTTTACCCCTGTCTCTTATACACATCTGACGCTGCCGAC
>CABSYH010000009.1:0-19026 GCA_902481965.1 uncultured Collinsella sp. | reverse complement strand
GAGATTCCTCTACGTCTCGTGGGCTCGGAGATGTGTATAAGAGACAGGAACACGAGCATAACCACGGAGCACGCCAGGCACACGATCCAGGTGCTCGCAAAGGAGCCCGTAGCGTCGAACAGCACACCCGAGACGATGGCGCCCACGGTGCCACCGACCATCTCGAGCGAGGTAATGGTGCCCGTGACCTTACCCAGGTCGGCCATGCCAAACTGCTTAGACGCGGCGATAGTGGGCGTAATGGTGCCCATGCACGTTCCGACACCAAAGCTCACGGCAGCCACGATGGGACCGAGGTCGGTTGCGGGGAAGCACAGGGCGACGCAGGCGACGATGCACGCAACGGACCCCAACACATTGCCAAAGCGCAGGCCAAAGCGATCGTAGATGGCGCCGAGCGAAATCTTGGCGATAACGACGGTAACCATGTAGGCCGAAAGCACGGTGCCTGCCCACATGGGGTCGTGGCCGCCCGTGACGATCTTGGCGCCGCTGACGGTGACGCTCGTCATATTCGTAACCTGGTTGGGCAGGATGGCGCCATTGACAAGGCCCATAAAGAGGAATGCCACGACGAGCAGCCAGAATGCCGGGCTCTTCTTAATGCGCGACCAACCGACGCTGACCTCGGGGGCCGTATGCTCGTCCTTATCGCCCGCGGTGGAAACAGACGGATCGCCCGGGTTCTCGCCGAGCGGCTTAAGGCCGATCTCGGAAGGCTTGGTGCGGAAGGAATAGGCCGTGATGGGCAGCGCCGCCACCATGCAGATAGCCGCGAGCACCAGGAAGGCGGAACGCCAGCCAATGCTCACGATGAGCGAGCTCACGATGGGAGACAGAATGGCCCCGCCAAAGCCCGAGCCCGAAAGCGCGATGGAGATGGCAAGGCCTCGCTTGGCCGTAAACCAGTTGGCGGTCACAAGGCTAATGAGCAGGCGGGTCGAGGCGACGGCAAAGCAGCCCGAGACGGCAAAGAGCACGTAGACCTGCCACAGCTCACCGACAAAGCTCATGCCGGCAAGAACGGCAGAGGTGGCGATAACAGTGAGGGAACCCAAAACGCGACCGCTCACTTTATCGGCCACATGACCGATCACAAGTGAGCCGATAACGCTCACCACGGTGGAGATGGCGTTGGAGATGTTGTACTGTGCAAGAGAAATGCCCAAGTCGCTGACGATGAGCGGCTGGAACAGGCTCATGCAGTTAACGAAAATCGTGTAGCACGTGGCCATGACGACAAAGCCGGAGGCCACGACGAGCCAACCGGGGAAGAATTTATACTGCCGGGACATACTGCTCCTTTTAAACAAACGAATAGCCTGCGCCGGGCGCCGGTAGTGCCCAAGATTGCCTTGAAAGACAAGGGCATAGGCCTTATGGACATGCCCGCAGGCTTGAAAGCAAGGTTGGGTGTTACCGGTGGTCGGCGATATAGCCCAAAGCGACCGCCGCGTAAGCCGCGGCGCCGAGCGGCAACTCGGCATCGCTAAAGCGTGCCTTGGGATGGTGTTGGGCAAAGTGCTCGTCCGTATCGGTTACAGCGGCGCCCACGGTAAAGTACGCACTCGGGATCTCGCTCGAGATAAGCGCAAAGTCCTCGCTCGCCATGGCATGGAACAGCGGCAGGAAGGCGGCCTTGGGCAGCGTCGCACCCACATAGCCAAGCGAAGCCTGGGTCATGTCGTCATCGAGGACGAGCGGGGGAACATCTGAGAGCGTCTCGATGGTCGCCGGCGTGCGATACGTCGTGGCAACACCTTTGACGACCTCCGCGATGCGGGTCTTGAGGTGCTCCATGAGCTCGACGTCGAAGCCGCGCAGCGTGCCTTCCAGTACGCAGGTATCTGGAATGACGTTGGCCGCTTGGCCACCGGCAAACTTACCCACGGTCAGTGCGACCTCCTTGGCCGCCGGCACTTCGCGAGCGATGAGCTCCTGAAGTGCCAGGTGCACATGCACACCGGCCGTTATGGGGTCGATGCAGATCTCGGGGCTGGAACCGTGGCCACCCTTGCCCTGCAGCGTGATGCGGAAACCGTACACGCCCGAGAGCGCCGGGCTGCCGTAGAGCACCAGGCCAAGCGGCGACTGGCTATTAACGTGCATGGCAAAGGCAGCCTGGGGACGCGGGTTCTCGAGCAAGCCGTCGGCGATGGCAGCGCGCGCTCCCTCAAAGGTCTCCTCACCCGGCTGAAACAACAGTTTGACGGTGGCATTGGCGTCGACGAGCTCGCCCTCGCGGGCCTTGAGCAGGCGCGCCGCACCAAGCAGCGCTGTCGCGTGCATATCGTGACCGCAAGCATGCATGCAGCCATTGGTGGATGCAAAGGGCTCGCCGGATTCCTCGACAACGGGCAGGGCGTCCATGTCGCCACGCAACATAACGACCGTTCCGGCCTGTTCGTCCGTGCAGACGCCATTGCCTTGGGCCGCGGTGGCACCGGCACCGACAAGGCCCACAACACAGGAGCCGTCGACGAGCGTGGCAAATGGAATGTCCATCTCGGTCAGGCGCGCTTGGATATACGCAGAGGTCTGCGGGAGGCTATTACCCAGCTCGGGCATCTGGTGTAAATCGTGTCGCCACGCAGAGAGCTCGCCTGCAAAAGCCTGAGCCTCTGCAACAAGACCGTCACCGATAGCGGCCTGCGCCGCCGCGGTGGCCTTGGGCGCTGATTGCGGTTGAAAATCGGACAGAGCTGGTGCCATAGATGCCCTCCAGTGAAGTTTTAGCAGTAAGCACTTTCATGTTCTAAAGTGCAATGCATAACTTTAAAGGCGAGGCATAAAAAAACGCCACCCCAGAAGGGCGGCGCAACAAGTTGTTTACAATTGCTGGCGCGGCTTTTTGCGCAAAAAATCGAAGTGAGTCTCACTCAAAATAATCGACAGGAAGATGAGCGCAAAGCCGGCAAGCAGGCGCGAGGTGAGCGCCTCCCCCATCAGCAGCACCGAAAACAACACGCCCGAAGGCGACTCCATCGAAAGGAGCAGTGAACCCGTCGAGGCCGGGACATGCGCCAGGCCGACGTTTTGGATGAGCAGGGCCACACATGTGCAGCCCACCGAGAGAAACGCCATCACACTGATAAAGCTCGGCGTCCAAACGGACAGAGGCGCTTGGGTCTCGAATAGCAGCGACGAGATCAGGCTCAGCACGCCGTTGCCCACAAACATCCAAAACGTGATGACGTTGATGTCCATTTTGCGACCGTACTTGGCGGTCACCGCCATCTGGGCGGCGAAGAAGACCGCGCCCGCCAGCGTAATGACGTCACCGATGTTGAATTCAACGCTATCGAGGGCCACCAAGCCAATGCCCGCCAAGCACAGCAGTGCCGCGCCCAGGTTATAGCGGGTGAGTTTTTCGCCGCTCAGAAAATAGCTCGCGAATGGCACGAGGATGCAATACGTGCCCGTCAAAAAAGCATTCTTGCCCGCCGTGGTGTGCGCCAGGCCGACTGTCTGCAGGACGTAGGCGGCCCACATTAGTGTGCCCATTCCAAGTCCGACGATAAGGTTGCGGGTATTGAGGTGCGCGATAATGCGCTTGTGGAAGATGACAAACATGACCAACGCCGCAGGCAGAAAGCGCACGTAGAGCAGTTCAAACACCGGAATGGTGTCGAGCGCGTCCTTCATGGTCGTAAAGGAGTAGCCCCAGACGACTGCCACCGAAAGTAGCAGAACCTTCCAGAACAGCGGAGAGCGTGCGCCGGCGCCCCGGGGAATACCGCCCGCGCCCAAATCCTCACGGGCCACAGGGCTATCGGGCATGTTTTCGATTTCGCTGGCAGCGTATTGGGCCATGGAACATCCTCACACTCAATCTGGGCGTGGTGTCCACACGCGTATGGCTGCGTGCCGCCTCATGGTCAAATAAAAACGGGGCGCACCGGACCCCCGGCACGCCCCGCTACTGTAGCAACAACCAAGCAGCCCACGCAATTCACCGCACTAAAGTACCGACTTGAATAACCTCGATGTTTCGTCAACGTCAGCGAAAACGACCCTAAGCGAGCAAGGTGACGTGAAATGAAAGGGCGCTGACCTTCTGGTCGCGCCCTTGAAATTGAACGTCAGATTGCCGCTTAGGGTCGTTTGCAGCGTCGAGCCGTTACGCGGTTTGGTAAAACCGCGTAACTAGATTAATTTAGTACTCTCAAGCTTTTCGATAATCCAGTCGTTGGCTTTGATGACTGGGCGGCGGAAGACGACGCCCAGGGCCAGCGACGGAATCAGATAGCTCGCCAGAATGCCCAGCTCAACCCAGTACTCCATATGGTAGGCACCGGCCATGGCGGCGTGCATGGCGTTGATGCCGTGAGTAAACGGCAGGAACGGATAAATCGCCTGGAACACGGGGCCGGTCATCTCGATGGGGAACGTGCCGCCCGAACCGCCGACCTGCATGACCAACAGCACGACCGCGAGCGCCTTGCCGATATCACCAAACGACACCGTAAGCGTGTAGACGATATTGGAGAACACGAGACTCGCGACCCAGCCCGCCAGCACAAACTGCAGCGGGTTGTCGCACTGAATGCCAAAGAACAGAATGTCGCCCGCGCACACGAGCGTTGCCTGCAGCAGAGCCAAACCGCCAAAGAACAGGTAACGGCCCAGATAGATCTCGTGCAGGCGTACGGGGATGAGCTCGTTGATAAGCTCATCGTCAACCGAGACCTTCATCATGGCTGCCAGTACGATCGAGCCGACCCAGAGCGACAGAATCGTGTAGAACGGTGCCATGGCCGAACCGTAGTTGCGGATCGGATAGACCGGCTTGCGGTCGAGCGCGACGGGGCCGGAAAGCGACACGGCCAGACCCTCGGGATCATTGCCGATCATCGTCTTGATCGTAGCGAGGTCATCCGACATCAAGGCGCCGTCGAGCTCGTCCTTAAACGCGCTGATCTTGTCCGACGCCTCGCCCAGCTGATCGGAAGCCTTGTTGACCAGCTTTGCAGCCTTGGAGAGGCCCTTTGCCAGCGAACCGGAAGCAGCGGTCAGGCCGTCTACGGCGCTATCCAGGTCGCCCGAGATGCCATCAAGCGAGTCCAAAACGCCCGAAATAGTCTTCTTGAGTTCTTTGGCCTTGACCGAAAACGTAGAGTCGTAGTCAATCTTGGCGCCCGAGATACCAGCCTTGGCATCCGCGATTGCCTGATCGACCTCGGCACGCGATTTGTTAACCTCTGCCATACTCTTCGTGAGCGACGTCGCGATATTCGTCAGCTCATTGGCATTGTTGCGGTACTCCGTCGCGGTTTTATCAAGCTCGGCAGCCGCGTCCTCAAGCCCTGCCTTGAGCTTATCGTTACTCACCTGGCCAGCAAGACTACGGAGCTCATTCGCCGTGCCATCAATCTCGTCGGCACGTTTATTGAGTGACGCTGCGCCATCGTTGAGCTGAGACACCGTAAGATCGACGTGCTTGTTTGCAGCGTCGAATGCCTTTGCGAGCTCGGTAGAAACGTTATCGAACGAACCTGCGCTCCCATCAATAGCAGCATCGATCGCATCGCTGGCGGACTTGAGCGCTTGCTCGGAATCGGCAATACCGCTCTCAGCATGCTGCATGAGCTGCTTCACCGACTCCTCGGTCGATCCGGACTGCTTGAGCATGCCGCCCGCCGACGTCAGTGAATCGGCCGTGGAGCTTAAAATGCCCGCAAGCGACGTTGCGCTGGCCTGAATGTCCTGCAAGTCCTGGACCGAATCGCCAAGCGTCGAGGACAGGTTGGCGATAAAGTTGCTGACCTGGTCGGTGCTCATGTAATCGAGCAGGCTGGACACCGTCTTAAGACCGATGCTCGTAATGGTCTCGGTAAAAGTTTCGTTAACCTGGCTCTGAACGGCACTCGAACCCTTCTCGGTCACGATCTGCGCAATGGCGTTGGCCTTCTGGTTCTCGTAAAACTCGATATCGGCGTGTTTCACGTCGGTCGAGAAAAGCGTCATCATGTCGGAGCTAAAGCTCTTGGGGATTACGACGGCCGCATAGTAAGCGCCCGACTTAACGCCCTCGATAGCCTTTTCGCGATTGTTGAGCACAACCCAATCGAAGCTCTCGTTGCCGCGTAGGGTGGCGGTCACGTTTTCGCCCACGTTAACCTCGACGGGGATCAAATCGCTCTCGTAACCCTCATCGGTGTTGACCACGGCGATCTTAAGATTGCCGGTGTTGCCGTACGGATCCCAGCTGCCGGCGATGTTAAACCACGCGTACAGACACGGTACGATAATGAGGCCCATCACGACAACCAAGCCGATCACGGAGCGAGACACGTTTTGGACATCGCGCTTAAACAGATGCAGGATGTTCTTCATTTATGCCTCACCTCCTTTGGAGTGCTTGCCGAGCGGAGCATTCTTTTCATTCATCACAAACGTGTCATCCCCGTTCTCGGGCACATGGACCGCATTGCGATGACCACATTGGCTGACAGCCTGAGTCTTGGGTTCAGACCCCCGCTCGCTGGCGTTGAGGCCAAACATGTGGCGGGCGGCAGGAATGGCGGCCGTGTGTTCGCGCATCTCGCGACGCAGGTCCTCATCCGAAAGCGCCGAGATGCGCATCTGGGTATTGAGGCTCGCGCGGATATATTCGATATTGATAAGCCAGCCGCAGATGGCAATAACCGAGATGATCCAAATGACAAGCAGGATGATCTTGCCGTTATTGTCGATATCGAGAACCGTCGACAGGACAAAGAGCAGGACCTGAACGCCCACCACGGCGGCAAAACCGCCCTTGATGTAGTACGGGTAGCGATGTTCAAAGGCGACCGCATGATCGAGCACCTCACGACGGTACGAATCGGAATCGAGCATGACACGCATGGCCGTGCGCAGCGAGTAGCGCTGGCGCGGCAGGTCGTTGGACTCGCAAATCATCATACCGGTCGTGGAGAGCTGTTTATCAAAGAGCAGGTTAAGGTTGAGCAGCAGCGGACGCAGCTGCAGGCCGATAAAGAGCGCCACGATCAAGAACACGCCCAGAATGCACAGGTTAAACAGGTAGTTGAACGAATACATACCGCCGACCGTCTCGCGCAGCAGATTGATGCCGTAGGTAAAGGGCAGCAGCGGGTGCAGCCACTGGAAGAAGCCGGGCATCATCTCGATGGGGTACATGCCCGACGAACCCGGGATCTGCACGATGACGAGAATGACGCCGATAGCCTTGCCGATATGCTTAAACGTGGTGGACAGCGCATAGATGATATTGACGTAGGTGAACGAGATGGCGATGCCGCCCAGCACGAACAGCAACGGGTTGACGCACTGTACGCCAATAACCAGATCACCCACCGTAACGATGATGGCCTGCAATGCGCCCAGGATCACCATGAGCAACCAACGGCCAAAGTAGCCTTGGCGCGCCGTAAAGCTGCCAACATCTTCACGGTCGACCTCGAGCTTGTAAATGGCGATAAGCACGTAGCCGCCCACCCAAAGCGCCAGGTTGGTGTAGAAGGGAGCGATGCCCGAGCCAAAGCTCTTGACCGGATAGATTGACTTGGACGTCAACTCAACCGGAGACGCCATGAAATCTGCCACGTCATTGACATCGCCGCCCATCAGATCGGCCAGCTCGCCCATGGACTCGGAGGTCTGCAGCGCCGCGATGTCATTGGCGGCGGTTGCAAGCTTGTCCTGGACCTTGGCAAGCGAGGAATCAGTCTGGGACAGCGTGGTCTTGGCCTGGCCGAGCGTAGCGCTAAGCTGCGCCAACGTGCCGCGCGCATTTGCAAGTGTAGGTGTCATACCCGAGACGATACCGGTCAGGTCGCCCGAAACGGCAGCAAAAGAGTCGAGCGCGCTCGAGGCCTTCGGCAGCGCGTTTTGGCCCAAGTCCGTCTGGGCTTGGCCAAGGTTGGTCGCACCGGTATGAATTGCGTTATTGATAGCGTCACTGGCACCCGAAACAGCCGCTGCGTCATTCGCCATGGCGCTCGACTGCGCGGACAGACCGTCCTTGATGCTCTGAAGCTTTTCATTCTGCTCTCGAAGCAAATCGATGGTCGATACAATGCGCGCGTCAATTTCCTCGGAACCTGTCGACGTGTCATTGGCGAGAATCTCCAAGTGCCCGATAACGGCCTTATTGTGGTCGATCGTCGCTTGAAGAGACTCGAGCGAGTTGTCGATACGGGTGGTCGTAGATGTGACCGCGCCCGTCAGCTTGCCGATGGCAGCGTTCGCAGAGGCCGACGTCTTGGTGAGCGCAAGGCTGCCTTCCGAGAGCGCCTTGGAGAGCGAGGTGATGGAGTTGCCCGCCGTGGTGCGAGCTTCGCTCAGCAGGTCGTTGCCCTGGGAGATCGCCTGCGTCAGCGACGGTGCCTGGCCTTGCAAGCCGGCAAGTGCCGCATCAGCCGAGGCGATAGCGCCACTCGTCTTATCGATGGCGGCATTCATATCGCCAATCGAATCGCGCACCTCGCCCAAGGTGTCGGACGCCTCGGACACCGAACTTGCCAGCGAGTCCTGAGTCTGGGTTGCCTTGTCCTTTAAATCGACACCGGCATCCTTGGCGATACCGGCAACAGTCTTGCCTACCGTAGAGACAAATTCCGAGTTGATCTGCTCCTCGATGGTGTTTGCACCGGTATCGGTAACCTTGGGCGCAATGGCGCTCTTCTTCTCATTGACGTAGTACGTGAGCTTGGGCTGATGGTAGTTGCCGTCGAGCATCGAAACCAGGTTATCCGAGAAGTTCTTGGGGATTACGATGGCCGCATAGTACTCACCGCTCTCGACGCCCTCCTTGGCATCGGCCGCCGAATCGACGAAGGTCCAGCCCAGTTGGTCGTTCTCCTTGAGCTGATCGACGACCTTATCACCCGCGTTGAGCTCACCCACCAGGTCGTTTTGGGTGCCCTGATCGTTGTTGGCGATGGCAATCTTGATACCCTGGGTGTTTCCGTACGGATCCCAGTTGGCCACGATGTTGTACCAGGCATACAGCGAGGGAATAACGCACACGCCGAGGGTAACCACCAGGGCGACGGGGTTCACAAGCAGTCGCTTAATGTCGCGCTTAAATATCGCAAAGGACACCTTTGCATTGGATAGTTTGCTGCCGAGACTCACGCTTGGACCATCCATCCTGTCGTTGAATCGAATCGTACTATCGACAACCATTGTACGTAGGCGCTTTAGCGTCTCAGAGCACAATGGTATTGAGTTTTGCGGGTAGCAATATACTACGAAGACAAATTAACGTACAGTTGTACAGTATCTTAAATTTCAGCAGGTCACAAAACCACAACCCGCACAAATAAATGATCCCTTGGGGACGGAGGGATCATTCAAAAGGAAACGAGAGTGGAAAATCTCCCACTTCAAGCCCGCATTCGAGCCAAAAGTGGGAGATTATCCACTCTCGTTCTAATCTAGTTACGGTGCCGTATCCCCGAACTACATCAAGTTGCAAACAGCCGCCGCGAAGGCAACGGGGTCCTCGGGGAGGATGCCCTCGACCAGCAGAGCCTGGTCATAGAGCAGACCGGAGTACTGCTTGATCTTGTCGGCGTCGCCTGCCTTCTGGGCAGCGACAAGCTTGTCAAAGACCGGGTGCTTGGCGTTGAGCTCGAGCACGCGTTGGCTCTTGGGCATGCCGTCGGGCGCGCCCTCGGGTCCCTTCTGGAGCACCTTCTCCATCTCGAGCGAAAGTGGGCCCTCGGTGGTGATGCAAGCGGGGGCATCGGTCAGGCGCGCGGAGACGGCAACTTTCTCGACCTTGTCACCGAGCGCCTCCTTCATAGCGCTAAAGAGGTCCTCGTTTTCCTTGGTGGCGTCCTCGGCCTCCTTCTTCTCGTCCTCGGTCGCCAGATCAAGATCGCCAGTCGCAACGTTCTTGAGCTCTAGATGACGATCCTCGACCTCGGGCTCGGCACCGTCGGCCACAGCCTTCTCGGCAGCCTCGCGGGCAGCATCGTCCTCGTAGACCTTGGGCATATCGGCGGCAACGTACTCACGCATGGCCTGGAAGGTGAACTCATCCACGTCCTGCGTCAGAAGCAGCACGTCATAGCCGCGGTCGAGCACGCCCTTTACCACGGGCATCTTGGCCAAGCGCTCACGCGAGTCGCCGGCGGCGTAGTAGATGGCCTTCTGATCCTCGGGCATGCCCTTGGCATACTCGGCCAGGGTAATCATCTTCTGTTCCTTGGCAGACCAGAACAGCAACAGATCGGCGAGCTCATCGGCCTTCATGCCATAACTCGAGTAGATGCCGTACTTGAGGCCGCGGCCAAAGTTCTCAAAGAACTTCTCGTAGGCCTCGCGGTCGTTGTCACGCATATCCTCAAGGTCGGCGGTGATCTTCTTTTCCACACGCTTGGCGATGGCCTTGAGCTGACGGTTCTGCTGAAGCGTCTCGCGCGAGATGTTGAGCGACACGTCGGCGGAATCCACGACGCCGCGGACAAAGTTGTAGTAGTCGGGCAGCAGGTCGTCGCACTTCTCCATGATCAGGACGTTGGAGCTGTAGAGCGCCAGGCCCTTCTCGTAGTCCTTGCTGTACAGATCGAACGGCGCGCGTCCCGGCACAAACAGCAGGGCGTCATACTCGAGCGTGCCCTCGGCATGGAAGCTGATGGTGCGCGCAGGATCGTCAAAGTCGTGGAACGTGGACTTGTAGAACTCGTCGTAGTCCTTCTGCTCGACATCGGAGCTGCGCTTCTTCCAGATCGGTGTCATGGAATTGACGGTCTCGAGCTCCTGGTAGTCCTCGTACTCGGGCTTGTAATCGTCGCCGGCGTCCTCGGGCTTGGGTTTCTGGCGGCTCTTGGACACCATCATCTGAATCGGGTAGCGCACATAGTTGCTGTACTGCTGAATCAGGCTCTTGAGACCCCACTCGGTCAGGAAGCGATCGTAGGTCTCGGCCTCGCCGTCGGCATCGAGCTTCTCGTTCTCGCGCAGCGTCAGGATGACATCGGTACCGTGCTCGGCGCGCTCGCCGTCCTCGATGGTGTAGCCCTCAAGACCGTCGGATTCCCACACATGGGCGACATCCTCGCCGTAGGCGCGGCTGACGACCTTCACATGGCTGGCGACCATAAAAGCCGAGTAGAAGCCCACGCCAAACTGACCGATGATGTCGACATCGGAGCCCTGCTGCTCGGCGTTCTCGGTCTTAAACTCCTCGGAGCCGGAATGGGCGATGGTGCCCAGATTGCGCTCCAGCTCCTCGGCGGTCATGCCAATGCCGTTATCCGAGATGGTAATGGTGCGGGCGTCTTTATCAAAGGAGACGCGAATGGCCAGGTCGCCCTGGTCGATCTTGACGCTCGGGTCCTGCAGGCTCTTAAAGTTGAGCTTGTCGACGGCGTCGCTCGCGTTAGAGATAAGCTCGCGCAGGAAGATTTCTTTATTGGTGTAGATGGAGTTGATCATGAGGTCGAGCAGTTTTTTGCTCTCGGTCTTAAATTGACGCATGTGCAGTCCTTTCGCGCTACCCCTGTCCGCAAAAACGGCCCGGTCGCCCGAGCCGCATCGCAGACCTGCTATGTTCAGACTTAGATTTTATAACCCATTAACGCGCATATATACATACGGAATCGAAAAACTGTATGTCCGAGCGCTCCAATGCGTCAATTGCCAAGGAGTGTCCCCAACTGCCGGCAGAAAAGGAACGTCCCTATCTGCCATCTACGCGCTTGGCCATCCAGACATGGGGTTGGCCCTCGTCTTCGTAATCTACCGGGGCAATTTGCGTGTAGCCCGCCTTTGCATAAAGCGGCAGCACGTATTCCTGCGCATGCAGCTTAATAAGCTTAGCGCCGGCATCGCGTGCACACGAAGCACTGGTCTCCACGATCGCACTCGCCAGTCCGCGACGACGCATAGCCGGCAGCACGGCGACGCGCCCCATAATGTAGGTCTCCCCCGCCGCAACGTCTTCGTCCATGTCGCATGCCGGCAACACCGGGGCCTCTGCGTCAGCCACGCGCTCAAGCTCTTCGGGAAACACGCGCGAGCAACCGGCAAGCTCGCCGTCTACATAGAGCGTCACATGAATGCAGTTCGGATCCTCGTCGATAGCGTCGAACTCATTCTCGTAGCCCTGCTCGTCCATAAAAACGACGCGGCGCACCAACGCCGCGTCATCAAAGCATCCCGTCTTAAGTTGGATATCCATAGCTGCCCTTTCATTCAACGCGAACGTTAGGGACAGATTTTAGCGAAAATGAGCTCCGCGCACGCTAAACTTCGCGCGAGCCTTCGCCAGGCAGTCGTAATGACCCACGTTATGGGCATCGCTCGCAATGAAGCTGTACAGGTTCTGATCGAACAGGCGCTGTGCCGGCTTTTTTTCGCGACCAAAGCGACCGCCGGCAATAAAGTCCGCCGAAGCCTGCAGCTTGCAGCCCATATCGACCAGGCGCTCCGCCACGCTTACATCCTTTTGAACCGCACGATAGCGCTCAGGATGAGCGATGATCACCTGGTAGCCACGGCACTGCAAATCGTAAATCGTGTTCTCGTACTCTCTAAACGCATACGCATCGGCATGCGTCGAAAGCTCGAGCAGAAACTCGTTGGTCCCATCGAAATGCAAGTGCTCCGCGGCATCGATACCAAGCTCAACGAGCTTTCGCTGGTTGACCTCGAAGCCCATCTGGAGCGGAAAACCGTCAGCGTTATCACGCAGCAGTTCAAAGGCATCCCACATCTTGTCGTAATCAAAATAGGGATCACGGCAGTGAGGAGTGCAAACGATTCTGGTTACACCGGCCCGCTTGGCAGCCTCGAGCATCGCCAAGCTCTCATCGAGATCGGCGGCGCCGTCGTCTACACCCGGCAAGATATGGCAATGAATGTCACGCATAGGTCAGCCTTAATCAACTAAACGTTTGCTCGGTTGGTGAAGATGCCCTTTTTGGAAGTCCCCTGATCGTCGGAGCCCTTCTTCACCTTCTTACCGTCCTTGGTGTAGTAGGAGTAGTAGTACTCGCTGGTCTCGGTCTCGCAGTAGTTCATAACGGTACCGATGAGCTTGACCTTTTCGGACTTCTTAAGCTGGCCGATAGCGTTGAGTGCCTCCTCGCGCTTGGTGAAGTCCTCGCGCACCACGAACAGCGTGCCGTCGGTCAGACTTGCGATCTCGGCAGCATCGATGAAGGTGCCTACCGGAGGAGCGTCGAAGATGACGTACTGGAACTTGGCAGACAGTGCCTTTACCAGCTTGGCAAAGCGGTGAGAGACGATGATGTCGGCAGGATTGGGAATATGCGGCTCGGCATCGAGGAAGTAGAAGTTCTTCTGACCCGTCTCGACAATTGCCTGGTCAATGGAGATCTGCTCGGAAAGGACCGCATAGAGTCCGCCGCGCGAACGAACGCCGAGCATATCGGAAAGGGACCTGCGGCGCATATCGGCCTCGACCAGGAGCACGGACTTGCCGCTCGTGGCGATAGCCTGGGCAAGGTTGATGGAAACCGTAGACTTGCCCTCGTTGGGAATCGAGGACGTGACGGTAATGGTGCGAATGGGGTCGTCCACGCTCGCAAAGCGGATGTTGGCCAGAAGGGTCTTGGCGGCATTCTGTACAACGAGCTTATCGGTGTTCTTTGCCTTAGCCATGCCTATTTACCACCTTTCATAGCCGGAATTCGGCCAACAACGGGAATGCCCAGGAGCTCTTCCGCCTCTTCGGCACCGCGGATGCGGGTATTGAGCATGTCTGCCAAAACGACATAGGCGACTGCGATAAAGATACCGGCGAGGAACGCGACGGCAATATACAGCGTGCGCTTGGGGCCGCTGGGGGCTTCGGGGGTCTTAGCCTCGTCGATAACGTTGATGCTCTGGGCAGCGCCGACGTTCTGAGCGACCGTACTCACCGAGCTAGCTATGGCCTTTGCGACCTCAGCCGTCTCCTTGGCATCGGTGCCGGTAACCGAAAGCGTAATGACACGCGTGGTGGTCTCGGAGGAAACAGACACCTTGTAGTCATCCAGATCGGTGAGGCCCAGTTCCTTGGCGGCGCCGCTCTTAACGCTATCGCTATCCAGCAGCGTGGCGATATCGTTGGAAAGCATCTGGCTCGCCGAGAGATCGTTGTAGCTCATCTGGCCGCTATCGTCGGTCTTGGCGAGAATGTACATGCTCGTCGTCGCGGTATAGGTGTTGTCCATCGCGGCGAAGGACACGATACCCATGGCGATCGCGCAGACCACCGGAAGGGTGATGACCAGCTGAAGGTGCTTCTTCAGCAGCTGGAACAGTTCGAGAAGGGTCATGCAGCTTGCCTTTCATTTCCCCAGTTCGGATTGACAAAACTGTCCGTATGTTATCGCATCTTTTTACCGAGACCAAACTCTATACATAAGAAACAGGCTCTCCTGTAAAAATGTCGGAAGCAATCGTAAAATTGCACAACAACGCCGCACCCGAAAGTCAAATGCGGCGTCTGCATCAATACCTATGTTGTATCGCTATGCGAATGGCTCGTCCTGCTGCATGGGAAACGTCACCGTAATGGTGGTTCCCACGCCCAACTCGCTCGACAGATCGAGCGTGGCGTGATGATACAGGGCCGCATGCTTGACAATGGCAAGCCCCAGACCGGTTCCGCCGCGCGCCTTGGACCTACTCTTGTCCACGCGATAGAACCGCTCAAATACCTTGCCCTGTTCTTCAGGCGCGATACCGATTCCCGTGTCGGCGACCGCAAGGAACGGATGGCCTTCGTCGTTGGTGCCGCACTGCAGCGTAACCGTACCGCCGGGTCGATTGTAGCGGATGGCGTTGCTTGCCAGATTATAGATGAGCTCGTCAATCAAGCGCGACACGCCCTCGATGACCACAGGCTTGGTCTCATGACTTATCGTCACATTCGCCTGACGGGCGACCTGTTCAAGACGCTGCTCAACCGCGTAGATGGCACGCGAGAGCTCAATAGGCTCCGTGGACCCAATGGGCACCGCCTCGCCCTCAGTTGCACGCTCGGCCTCGTCCAAGTTAGACAGCGTAAGGATGTCGTTGACAAGCGCTGCCAAGCGGCCCGCCTCACGATAGATGCGACCGCCAAAGTTGCGCAGGTCGTCCTCGCCCTCGACCATGCCGTTTGCGATGAGCTCGGCATAGCCCGAAATCGCCGTAAGCGGCGTCTTGAGCTCATGGGTGATATTCGCCGTGAACTCGCGGCGCATACGATCGTTGTCCGCCAGCACCGCCATTTGGCGCTTGAGTTCCTGGCGCTGCGACTCGATACGCTCAAGCATGGGGACCATCTCGGCATAGGCGTGCTCATAGCTACGGCGTGGGTGGTCCAAATCCACCTCTTGCAACGGCGCGATGATGGCACGGGACTCGCGGCGCGCCATAAAAAACGAGAGTACCGCACCCGCTGCTGCGATAAGCAGCATCGGCGCCACCATCGACAGCAAAATCGCCGCAACGCCAGGCTGGGCCTGCGCCAAGCGGACAACCTGGCCGTTATCAAGGGCGACGGCGCGATACAGCATAATCTCGTCGAGCGTAGAGCTTGCGCGCTCCGCGGAACCCGAACCATTCTCAAAGGCCTCGATGACCTCGGGGCGATCGCCGTGGTTGGGCAGTGTGGAAGGCGACGCCTCGTTGTCGTAGGCAACCGATCCATCCTTGTTAATCAGCGTGATGCGCAAGTCCTCGCGATCGAGGCTACGCAAGAACGGGATGAGCTCCTGCTGCTCGTCGAGGGCGGCAGCAATGAGCTCGGTTTCCTGTGCCAGATTGGCACTCGTGGCATCCGCCAAGGTGTTTTGCACAAAGAACGCACCCAGCACCGTAAACGCCACGATAACCGCCATGGCGCAGACAAAGATCGTCACAAAAACGCGGTGCGACAGCGTATGTTTTCCCTGGGGGGCGAAGACCACGGGTTACTCCTCCGATGCAGTGGCCGCGGTGTCGTCACCTTCGGCACCATCACCGGCAGAAGGCTCGGCCAAGCGGTAGCCCACGCCGCGCACGGTCTCGATGGCGCTGGCATGCTCGCCCAGTTTTTGGCGAAGCGTCTGCACGTGCACGTCAACGGTGCGCGAACCGCCGTCGAAGTCCCAGCCCCACACGCTCTGCAGCAACGACTCGCGGGTAAAGACCACGCCGGGCTTGCGCATGAGGTACTCGAGCAGGTCGAACTCGCGCAGGGTGAGCTTAAGCGGCTCGCCGGCAACGGTCACCTCGCGATGGCTGGGCGAGAGCACAATGTCGCCCACGCTGAGCACATCGCTCGCCTGCTTGACCATGCCGCCGCGACGCAGCAGTGCGCGGCAGCGGCTGGCGAGCTCCATGAGCGAGAAGGGTTTAGTCAGGTAATCGTCGGCACCGCCATCGAGCGCCATCACCTTGTCGAGCTCGGTATCCTTGGCGGTAAGCATCATGATGGGCACCGTCGCCGTCAGGCGATCGGCACGCAGGCGACGCATAATCGCCAAGCCATCGGTATCGGGCAGCATGATGTCGAGCAGGACAGCATCGGGTACCCGTCGCGCCACGGCGGCCTTAAACTCGCCGTCGCACGAAAAGCCCTCGGCCTCGATTCCCTGCTTGCGCAGCGCATAGACCGTCAAATCCCTGATGTTGTCATCGTCCTCGACGTAATAGATCATGTTGAACCCCTTTGCGGCCGACATGACCGCATCTTAACCCTAAAGGTGCCTATACTAGATGGTATCAGCCAAAACGGCCCGTCAAATAATCCGCCGTGCGCGGATCAGTCGGATTCTTGAAGAGTTGCGCGGTAGGCGCGTGCTCCACCAGCTCACCCAGCAAAAAGAACGCGACCGAATCGGAAATACGCGCGGCCTGCTGCATGTTGTGCGTAACGACCACCAGCGTGCAGGTCTCCCTGAGCTCGCAGGCCAGCTGCTCCACCACCAGCGTCGATACGGGGTCGAGCGCCGAGGTCGGCTCGTCCATCAGCAGAATATCGGGCTGCACGGCAAGTGCGCGGGCGATGCACAGGCGCTGCTGCTGTCCACCCGAAAGACCCAGGCCCGACTCCTTGAGCTTGTCCTTGACCTCGTCCCACAGGGCAGCGCGACGCAGGGCGTCTTCGACCAGCTCGTCGAGCACGGCGCGATCGCGCACACCCATACCGCGCGGCCCATAGGCGACGTTGTCGTAGATGCTCATGGGAAACGGGTTGGGGCGCTGGAACACCATGCCCACGCGCTGGCGCAAACGGCAGATGTCGTAATCGCCCAGGATATCTTGACCATCGAGCGCAATCTTGCCCTCGATGCGGCAATCCTTGATGCCGTCGTTCATGCGGTTAAAGCAGCGCAGGAGCGTCGACTTGCCGCAGCCCGAAGGCCCGATAAACGAGGTGATCTGCTTGTCGCGGATCTTGATATTCACGTCCTTGAGCGCATGATGGTCGCCATAGAACAGGTCGAGGCCCTCGACGTCGATGCGCGTCGGCGAGGCGGCAAGATCCTCTGCCGTGGGGCGAGTCGCATCCCCAACCTCGCGCTCGTGCGCGGCCTCGGCCTGCGCTTTCATGAGTTCTTCAAGCTCCGTGGGCTCCACAGCCGCAGCAGCCGTCATACCGCATACCTCCACATCGATATCAATTCAGCAGTATCGATAGTAGAAATCGCGGCTCATATGCACGTGAGCGCATTGTCAAGTGTTTGTAAGGGCACGCTGGCTATGCGGCGGGCAGCTCGATGGTGAATATCGTGTGTTCGGGCGTCGATTCACATGCAACGGTACCGCCGTGTGCCGCGATGATCTCCTTGGCGATGGCAAGCCCCAGTCCAGCGCCGCCGCGATTGGTCGCACGCGCCGCATCCAGGCGATAGAACTTCTCAAAGATCACCTTGAGCTTAGCCGCAGGGATAGGATCGCCCTGATTGATAAAGCGCACGCGCACGCTGCCATCGTCTTGGCGCCCGGCCTCGATCGTGATAGTCGAGCCCTCATAGCTATAGGCGACGGCGTTTTTCATGATGTTGTTGAACACGCGAGCCATCTTGTCGCCATCCACGAGCACCGTCAGGTCCTCGCGAATATCAACTTGGGCTTCCTTATGCTGCTCGTTGAGGATGGGATAGAACTCGTCAGCCACCTGAGCCAGCAGCAACCCCAGATCAACATAGCCGCGCGTGAGCACGATATCGTGGAAGTCAAAGCGCGTGATATCGAAGAACTCTTCGATGAGTGCATCGAGCCGGTGCGCCTTGTCGAGAGCCACGCCCGTAAAGTGCGCACGTTGCTCAACCGGCAACTCAGGAGCCTCTTGCAGCAGCGAAAGATAGCCCACCACACTGGCAAGCGGGGTGCGTAGGTCATGTGCCAAGTACGTGACCAGATCGTCCTTGCGATGCGACTCGTCACGCAGAGCTTGCTGCACCTTGCGCTCACGATCACGCACGCGGTTAAGGGCGCCCTCGACCTCCAAGAAGTCGCCGTCAATGTTGTCCCAGGTGTCGGGGTGATCGATCAGGCGATCTTGAATACGAGCGGCCAGCACACAATCGGCATGCTGCTCGCCCTGTTCGTAGCCCTGGTAGTACAGGGCGCGGCCGCACAAGAACAGCACGCACGCGGCAAGCGCCAGCACAAAGCCAAGCATGTTGAATACAAAGCCGGCATCGAACAGCACCGGCCCTTCGATGCCGCCGAGCGCCATGGCACCAATCGCCAACGTCATGGCCCACGCGGCGCCGCCAATCACCATGCAGCGGCGCACGATCTCAAATCGATCGATCAGCAAAAAGCCGACAAGCAGCACCGCCAAGATTCCAGCGATGTTATCGATGCCAATCAGCAGCAGGCTCAGCAAAAAGAGCAGCACCGTTGCAAGCGCGCGGTTGTCGACGACTGACCTCACGTATTCAAAGAGTCGATCGGGCACCTCGAACGCTTGCCTATCGTCTTTTGTCATATCAAGATCCTCACAAGCGAAAAGCGTTATTCGATGATGTAGCCGACGCCCCAGACGTTTTTGATAAAGCGCGGCTTTTGTGCTGTCTCTTATACACATCTCCGAGCCCACGAGACGTAGAGGAATCTCGT
>CABSYH010000008.1:0-19122 GCA_902481965.1 uncultured Collinsella sp. | reverse complement strand
AAGGCTACGCCCGCCTGCTTTGAGCCCACGATCGACTACTGTGTGGTCAAGGTGCCGCGCTTTGCCTTCGAGAAGTTCAAGGGTACCGACCCCACGCTCACCACGCGCATGAAGGCCGTGGGCGAGATTATGGCGATCGGCCGCACCTTTGAGGAGGCCTTTGGCAAGGCCATGCGCTCGCTGGAGGACGGACACCAGGGCATTTGCGCCGGTGGAAAGGAGGGTGCCGACAAGCTGGGCGACGACGAGCTCGCTCAGGCCGTGGCAACCCCGACCGAGCATCGCATCTTCTTTGTGGTCGAGGCCCTGCGCCGCGGCTGGGATGTCGCGCGTATCCGTGCCATCTGCGGTATCGATCCGTGGTACCTCAACCGTATCAACGACATGGTGCAGGTCCAGGAGAGCATCCGCGGCCTGCGTGTGGAGGATATCGATGCCGACGCGATGCGCCTGCTCAAGCAGTACGGCACGAGCGACGCCGAGATTGCCGCGCTGACCGGCTCGGACGAGCGCTTTGTGCGCGCCTATCGCAAGGGCCTTGGCGTGGTTCCCAGCATGAAGACGGTCGATACCTGCGCTGCGGAGTTCTCGAGCGCCACGGAGTACCATTACAAGACGTACGAGAACATCTACCGCACGAGCCCGGATGCCAAGAAGTGCGTGGCTCCCGACGAGACCACGCCGGCGGACAAGCCCAAGGCGATGATCTTGGGCGCCGGTCCCAACCGCATTGGCCAGGGTATCGAGTTCGATTACTGCTGCGTGCACGCGAGCTACGCGCTGGCGGCCCGCGGCTTTGAGACCATCATGGTCAACTGCAATCCCGAGACCGTTTCGACCGACTACGACACGTCCGACCGTCTGTACTTTGAGCCGCTCACCTACGAGGACGTCATGGATGTCATCGATGTTGAGCGACCCGACGGCGTCGTGGTGACGCTCGGCGGCCAGACTCCGCTTAAGCTGGCGCGCATGCTCGAGGAAAGCGGCGTGAACATCATGGGCACCAAGCCCGATGCCATCGACTTTGCCGAGGACCGCGAGCGCTTTGCCGCCCTGCTCGACAAGCTGGGCATTATGTATCCGCCGGCGGGCCAGGCAACCTCGTTTGAGGAGGCCGAGGCCGTCGCCGCGCATATTGGCTACCCGCTGCTGGTGCGTCCGAGCTACGTGCTGGGCGGCCGCGGCATGATGATCGCCTACGATGCCGAGCATCTGCGCGATTATATGGCCGAGGCTGCACGCATTAGCCCCGACTACCCGGTGTATCTGGATCGCTTCTTGGAGGGTGCGATCGAGTCCGATGTCGATGCCCTGTGCGATGGCGAAGAGGTCTACATCGGCGGCATTCTGGAGCATATCGAGGAGGCCGGCATTCACTCCGGCGACTCTGCGACCTGCATCCCGCCGTTCAGCTTTAGCGAGAGCCTGCAGGCAAAGCTTTGCGAGACCACGCGCCGCATCGCGATGGCGCTGGGCGTACGCGGCCTGGTTAACGTGCAGTACGCCATCAAGGGCGAGACCGTTTACGTGATCGAGGCCAACCCGCGTGCCAGCCGCACCGTGCCGTTTATCTCCAAGGCCACCGGCGTGCCGCTGGCCAAGTGTGCGGCGCGTATCATGGCGGGCGATTCCATCGCCAGCCTGGGCCTGCCGAGCGACGAGCGTCAGCTCGATTGCTTCTGCATGAAGGAAGCCGTTATGCCCTGGGGTCGTTTCCCGGGCGCCGACGTTATCCTGGGTCCCGAGATGAAGTCGACGGGCGAGGTCATGGGTATCGCCAAGAGCTATCCCGAGGCATACGCCAAGACGCAGCTGGCGATCGACTACAAGCTGCCCGACCCGAGCGCCGGCAAGGTGTTCATTAGCGTGTGCGATCGCGACAAGCGCCACATCCTTTCGGTCGCGCGTATCCTGCGCTACCTGGGCTTTGACATCTGCTCCACCGAGGGTACGGCGCGCGTGCTGCGTGGCGGCAACGTGACGTGCGAGGTCGTGGAGAAGATTAGCGGCCCGCATGACGGCGAGCGCCCCAACATCGGCGACCTCATCGCCGATGGCAAGATTGCGGTGATCATTAATACGCCATACGGCCCGGGCTCGCGTGGCGACGGTTATCTGCTGCGCACCGAGGCCGTGCGCCGCGGCGTGACCTGCGTGACCGCGATGTCTGCCGCCAACACGTACGTGAGTGCCATCGAGGCCGTGCGCGAGGACCAGCAGGGTCACGGCAGCGCCAACGACATGGGCATGGACGTCATCGCCCTGCAGGACCTGCCGCAGTACACGGTGTAGTTGACCTGGCCGGCCGGGGCGGGAGACGAACACTTTCTCTCGGAAACTGGGCTTCGCGAAGTTTTCCGAGAGAAAGGACCGCCTCCCGCCCCGGCCTGCGGTGACTCGGTTGCACCGTGTGCTGCCGAAGGGGCTTTGCGCGATGACTAGGGCAGAATAAAAAGTGAGTGTGGGATCCGCCGTTCGTTCGAACGGCGGATCCCACACTAATATTTCAGCCAACGTACGTCATGGCAATTCCCGGTAGGTCGCAGGGCGCTTCGCGGGCGGGCCAGGCTTTATCTGAACGACTTTGCGAAGCAACCGGAGTGAAGATAAAGCCTGGCCCGCCCGCGAAGCGCCACAAAGACCGCAGGGACGGGAGCAGCTATACTACTCTCAGTAGTTAAGGGTCGCGGATCCGCCGCGTCACCGCTCTCAACAGGAGGTCTTTGTTTATGGCAGATCAGAAGCCGGTTGTCGGGATCATCATGGGCTCCAAGTCCGATCTGGGTGTTATGGAAGGCTGCACCGTCGAGCTCGAGGCGCTGGGCGTGCCCTATGAGCTTGTCATTGCGAGCGCACACCGCACACCGGCGAAGGTCCACGAGTGGGCTTCGACTGCTGCCGATCGCGGCATCAAAGTGATTATCGCTGCCGCCGGCAAGGCCGCTCACCTGGGTGGTGTCGTGGCTGCCTTTACGCCGCTGCCGGTCATCGGCGTGCCTATGAAGACGAGTGACCTGGGCGGCATGGATTCGCTGCTGTCGATGGTGCAGATGCCTTCGGGCGTGCCCGTGGCCTGCGTTGCCATCAACGGCGCCAAGAACGCCGCCATCTACGCCACGCAGATTCTGGGCGCTTGCGACCCCGAGTACCGCAAGGTTATCGAGAAGATGAAGCAGGAGATGGCCGACGCCTAGGCGTTCCGCCGTTTCACCGCAGTATAAGGAGAGCCATGTCCGACTATCAGGGAAAACGATTCAAGGCTTCTCAGATTCCCGATCCGTCGAAGCCGGGTGCTGCCCATGCGGCACAGCAGGGTCGGACATCCTCTCCTCAGCAGCCGCGCGCGCCGCGCCCCGTGACGCCGGCGACGCATCGTCGACAGGACGCGCCAGCCGCATATCGACCTTCATCTTATAGCAACGCTAAGAAGCCGCCCCGGTCTTCATCGCATGCCGCGCCGTCGGATTACACCGAGCCGCCGCGCAAAAAGCGCCGCTCCATTATTCCCATTCTGCTCATCATCATCGGCATCGGCCTGATTGTCGCCGCCGCTGCCATCTTTATCAACGCGCAGATTGGCTATAAGCAGGCAAGCGATTCGTACCAGAAAATCGAGAAGCAATATGTAAGCGATAAGGACGCCAGCGGCGTGCCGATTATTGACTTCGATGCACTTGCTCAGACAAACTCCGAGATTGTGGGTTGGATTTACGCGCCGGGAACCAACATCAACTATCCCGTGGTGCAGACCAACAACAACTCCAAATACCTCAACACGCTGTTCGACGGTACGGCCAATGCATCCGGGGCCATTTTCCTGGATAGCAATGACACCGCGCCGGGCATGGTGGATCAGCAGACCACGATCTACGGCCACCACATGAATGACGGGTCGATGTTCAACGTGATTTCGGACACCACTGATCAGGCAACGTTCGATAGCATCGAGTTCGTGTATTACATCACACGGGATGCTACGTATAAACTGCGACCACTGGCGACCAAAGTTGTCGAGGACACGTATGCCAAGGCGCGCACGACCAATTTTGAGGGCGACGACGGGCTCAAGAACTACCTGTCCGAGATGCTCGACGGTGCCTCTGCCGTGGCGAGCGATGCCATCGATCGTGCCGCTTCGGCAACCAAGGTCGTAACGCTTGTGACCTGTCGTTCGTTATCGCTGAGCAACACACGTGCCGTCATGGTGCTCACGCCGGTCGAGGAATAGATTATGGGCTACTCAATGACGGTGAAAGGAGAAATGATGCTTGAGAACGGCAAATCGATGCCTTCGGTTGATGCTTGGCTGCGCGAAGCCAAGGCCGATGTTTCGGCGG
This sequence comes from uncultured Collinsella sp., assembly GCA_902481965.1. Taxonomy (GTDB): domain Bacteria; phylum Actinomycetota; class Coriobacteriia; order Coriobacteriales; family Coriobacteriaceae; genus Collinsella. The sequence goes on along the minus strand of CABSYH010000008.1, from coordinate 14,782 downwards.
CTGATTGTGGGATGTACCTGACACACAACGGCGTGGTGCGCGCGACGCCCAAGGCCGAAGTGCGCGGAGTCGAGACCGATGGCGTGGCGCCAGGCCACAAGGTGGGCGGCATGGTGTTTGGCTTCGATGCCGAAAAGGTGCAGGCCGCTATCGAGGCGACGCGCACGATGCCGGGTATCGGCTATGTGCGCGTGTGGCTGGCGAGCGGCGAGCTTACCGTGGGCGACGACATCATGCTCGTGCTCATTGGCGGAGACATTCGCCCGCATGTGGTCGATGCGCTGCAGTCGCTCGTCGGCACCATCAAGAACGAGTGCGTGAGCGAGGTCGAGCGCGAGGCGTAAGGCCTCGTCGGCAATCCGAGTCTGTCTATAGCGAAAGCCCGCCGGCAGTTCATGTAGATCTGCCAGCGGGCTTTGATGTGTTGGAGCTATTTTGCTCTGGCGTTTGCTACACGCGTGTGGCGTCCTTGGGGCTCATGGTCATACTCTGAAAACGGTTCTCCATATATTCGTTATCGAAATGCTTGTCATAGAACTGTGCGACGGGAATATTTCGAACGGTTCCGTTGACGCGCTGATACCAATAGTCGAGCGATTGCAACGTCATGACGCCGTCGATCAACATGACGGCGGTCAGGATGACGGTAGCAGAGTAGCGGCGTTTCCATGGAATCATATTGATGAGCTTAAGCAGGCGCGGCAGCAAGACCTTGATCCAGATGAGGCCACCCAGGCCCCACATGCAGGCAAACGGCGTGCATGTGCGTCCCCCGGTCAATACCGCGATGGGATCGGGCATGCCGAATAGCCTAATGTGTGAATAGCTCCACGACACCACGCCAAATGAGGTCTGCATAAACCAGCCTACAAACACCTCGAAAGCGCCGCCGATCAGGGCACTTACCAGGAAAATGATCAGAGGATTCTTTTTATAGAAGCGGTTGAGCGCCATGGTCATGAGCACCGCGCCAAATCCGTAGATGGGGCTAAAGGGGCCAAATAGCATACCGGCACGGTCCTGATAGACGCCGGGATCGACGACGACCATATGCCAGACTTCCTCGAGAATGAGACCTAACACGCTGCAGACGAAGAATACCCAGAACAGGTTGAAGTAGTTGAGCTTGATGTAGCCCTCGCCGGTTTCGTCGCGGCCGAGCATCCCCTCGGCGGCGGCATCGCGGTCGAGCATCTCTTGCAGACGGCGCTGCAGTTCGCGCTCCTGGCGTAGCGTGGGGTCGACGGTGGCCGACAGCGCAATGAGGATGACAAGCTGGACGGCGGGGCGCAGCAGGAAGGGTCCGATGCCCTGGAGCATCACGTCAACTAAAAGCTCCACGACGGTAAATGCGATGAGGACGTAAGACAGGCGGGCGGCATTGCGCCGCTGGTCCTTGATGAGGTCCAGGCCAAAGACGATCAAGATGATCGCGCTTGCCGCCGAGAGCATAATGCCGGCGACGATAAGGCCAACCGCGACCAGGGTGTTATCACCGAGCTTAGCGGCGACGTTGCCGTTAATGAGTGCGGTGATGACCTGCCACATAAAGACGGCGACTGACGGGAGCGTGCCCACGCCAGATAGGGTGCACAGGACTGCGTAGACCTTGATGATAAGGGGGATCTTCTTGGCCTCCGTGGTGCTGGGGACACTGGGGTCGAGTTGATTTCGATCCATACGCTACCTTTCTCGTCTTGTAGTAGCCTACAAGGATACGCCGACGACCAGCTAAAAGACAGGACGAACGTCCCAATTGCAACAATGTAGCCCCTAGCGCGGGCGAGACACGGCGCACGGGAAGTCTTCGAGGCCGTTGCCCCTGAGAGTGGACTACCCAATAAAATGTTTGGTCGCAAAACGGATAATAAGCTCGGTGGGCTTTTAAAAAGCGCTGCTCATGCGCGGGGGAGCGCGTCGCGCCGTGCGTATAATAAGGCGGGTAACGCCAAAATACGAGGCTCTGAGGGGATGCCATGTCTCAAGAAACCATCCGCGCGGCCGAGCGTGCCGCGGGACAGGTGAACGCCATGTCGACGTATGATCCGGACTCTGACCAGCTGCATGAGGAATGCGGCGTTTTTGGTGTCTGGGCGCCCGATCGCGACGTGGCTCGACTGACGTACTTTGGCCTGCGTGCACTGCAGCATCGCGGCCAAGAATCGGCGGGAATCGCCGTTGGTGACGGCGGTACGGTTATGGTCCGCAAGGATCTGGGCCTGCTCGACCGCGTGTTCTCCAATGCCGACTTGTCGACGCTCTCCGGTCAGCTGGCCGTGGGTCATGTGCGCTACGGCACCGCCGGCGCCAAGAGCTGGGAAGCCTCTCAGCCGCACCTCTCTACCATCAATAGCGTCATTATCGCGCTCGCGCACAACGGCACCCTCGTCAACACCGACGAGCTGCGTCGCCAGCTGATCGAGCTGGGCGTACCGTTCCTCTCCAACTCGGATTCCGAGGTCGCGACCAAACTCATCGGCTACTTTACTCAGCGTACTGGCCATCTGCGCGAGGGCATTCGCAAGACCATGGAGCTCGTGCGCGGCGGCTACGCCATGACGCTCATCAACGAGCAGGCGCTCTACGCATTCCGCGATCCGCACGGCATTCGCCCGCTCGTGCTGGGCAAGCTGGTGGATGAGGGCCTGGACCAGGCCGATGCCGCATCCGTTTCGCAGCTGCCGTCGCAGGACGGCGCCGCGACGGTCGACGCCACCACCCATGTCACGCGCGCCGGCGGCTGGGTCGTTGCCTCCGAGACCTGCGCGCTCGATATCGTGGGCGCCGAGTACGTCCGCGACGTCCGTCCCGGTGAGATTTTGCGCATCAGCGCCGAGGGCCTTGTGTCCGAGCAGGGCGTGCCTGCCGCCGAAGAGCCTGCTAACTGCATTTTTGAGCAGGTCTACTTTGCTCGCCCCGATTCCATCATGAACGGCAAGAGCGTCTACGCCTGCCGTTATGACATGGGTCGTCAGCTGGCACATGAGGAGCCCGTCGAGGCCGACCTGGTCATCGGCGTGCCCGACTCCGGCCTGCCGCCCGCGGAGGGCTATTCGCACGAGAGTGGCATTCCCTTTGGCGAGGGCCTCATCAAGAACCGCTATGTGGGCCGTACGTTTATCGAGCCTACGCAGGAGCTGCGTGCCATGGGCGTGCGTATGAAGCTCAACCCGCTGCGTGACAACATCGAGGGCAAGCGCCTGGTCGTCATCGACGACTCCATCGTGCGCGGCACCACCATGGTGCAGCTCGTCAAGATGCTGCGCAACGCCGGCGCCAAGGAGATTCATATCCGCATCAACTCGCCCGAGGTCATCTGGCCGTGCTTCTACGGTATCGATACCGACGTGCAGTCGCAGCTTATCAGCGCCAACAAGACGGTCGACGAGATTTGCGAGTATATCGGCGCCGATTCGCTGGCCTTCCTTTCGGTCGAGGGCCTGCTTAAGGTCATGCCCAAGGGCGGTTACTGCGATGCGTGCTTTACCGGCCGCTACCCCGTGGCGATTCCCGAGAGCTTTGGCCGCGACAAGTTCATGGAGGGCTTTAAGCCCCGCAACCTGGACAAGCCGCTGCACTTTGATGACGACGCCGTGGTCGAGAAATACGACGATCGCAGCTGGGAAGAGGAACACGGCGAGGCCTAAAACCTGCCAAAAAGGGACAGGTTTATTTTGGTAGGTTTTACCTGCTGTTTTGTTGATATGACGGCGCGCGTTGTTATGGCGCGCGCCGAAATGAACGCAACTATGAGCACCGTTTGGCGCCCGGGCGGCGCCACGGTAGTGGGAGAGGAAGGCTCAGATGAGCGACAGCAAGCATGTGACGTATGAGGATGCCGGCGTCGATACCGCCGAGGGCGGCCGCGCCGTTGACGCTATTAAGCAGATGGTTAAGGACACCAACCGTCCCGAGGTCATCGGCGGCATCGGTGGCTTTGGTGGCCTGTTCTCGGCTGCCGCGCTTAAGGATATGGAAGACCCGATTCTGATTAGCGGTACCGACGGCGTGGGCACCAAGCTCGTGCTCGCCCAGATCATGGACCGTCACGAGACGGTGGGCCAGGACCTGGTTGCTATGTGCGTCAACGACATTCTGGTTTCGGGTGCCGAGCCGCTGTTCTTCCTGGACTACGTTGCCATCGGCCACATCGAGGCCGAGCACATGGCAAAGATCATCAAGGGTGTGGCCGACGGCTGCAAGCTCGCGGGCTGCGCGCTCGTGGGCGGCGAGATGGCCGAGCACCCCGGCGTCATGGCTCCTGCCGACTACGACCTTGCCGGATTTACCGTGGGCGTCGTCGACCGTCCCAAGATGCTCGACCCCGCGAATGTCCGTCCCGGCGACGTGATCCTGGGCCTGCCTTCCACCGGCGTGCACTCCAACGGCTACTCGCTCGTGCGTAAGGTCATTGGCGTCGACGGTATTAAGCCGGGCACGCCCGAGGCCGCCGCTAAGGCCGAGGAGCTGAGCCGTCCGCTCGAGGAACTCGGCGGCGCATCGCTGGCAGACGCCCTGTTGGCCCCCACGCGCATCTATGTCAAGCCGATTCTGGAGCTGCTGCGCGGTGGCGCTCCGGTGCACGCCATCGCCCATATCACTGGCGGCGGTATTACCGAGAACCTCAACCGCGCGCTCGCCGACGACGTCGACGCCGTGGTCACCCGCAACGGCGCCGAGATGGGTTGGGACGTTCTGCCCGTCATCACCTACGTGTCGCGCCAGGCCGAGCTCGCGCCCAACGAGGCATGCAAGACCTTCAACATGGGCGTTGGCCTGTGCCTGATCGTCGCCCCCGAGGACGAGGCTGCCGTGACCGAGGCCCTGGTCGCGCTGGGCGAGAAGCCGTTCCGCGTGGGCGAGTGCGTCGAGGGCTCCGGTAAGGTCGTGTACTCCGATGAGCGCTAACGAGCAGATGGCTGCTGCCGCGAGCCTGGGCTTTGTGCCCTACACCCGTCCGACCGGCACCGATACGGCCGAGCCGCTCAAGATCGGTGTGCTCATCAGCGGTTCGGGTACCAACCTGCAGGCGCTGATCGATCTGATCGCCGCCGGCAAGCTCAACGCTTCGATTGAGCTTGTGGTGTCGAGCCGTCCTTCGGCTAAGGGTTTGCAGCGCGCTGAGCGCGCGGGCATCCAGACGCTCACGCTGTCCAAGGATGTCTATGCCGACCCCATCGCCGCCGACGAGATCATCGCGCACGAGCTGCTCGAGCGCGGCTGCGAATATGTGGTCATGGCCGGCTACATGCGCATGGTGCACACGCCGCTGCTGGCGGCGTTTCCCAACCGCGTGGTCAACTTGCATCCGGCACTGCTGCCGAGCTTTACCGGCGCGCATGCGATCGACGATGCCTTTGCGCGCGGCGTCAAGGTAACCGGTGTGACCGTGCACTTTGCCAACGAGATCTACGACAACGGCCCCATCATCGCCCAGCGCGCGCTGGCTGTTGAGGAGGGCTGGGACGTCGACACGCTCGAGGAGCACATCCACGCGATTGAGCACGTGCTGTATCCCGAGGTCGTGCAGATGCTCGCCGACGGCCGCGTCCACGTGCTGGAGAGCGGCAAGGTTGCAATTGACGCGCCTCGCGGCTAGCGGCGCACAGTACAATTTAGCCGAGTAGTCAGGGTGGTCATTGGCGCCAAGGCGCGCGTGGCCACCTTTTGTTTTGGGTAGTCATCGGGAACGGTCTTTAACGACTGGTCATTCAAGAACGTCGCAGGTGACTAGGTGAGAGAGGTGAGCGCATGGCGGATAACGAAGCGCTGTTTACGCCTGAGTTGGTGTTTTTTGATTGGGAGTGTGCGACGCCGGATGAGGTGTTTGCGCGGCTCGAGGGCGAGCTTGCACCACGTGGCTACATTGCGTCCGGTTGGCTCGGCGCCGTTCGCACGCGCGAGGATGCCTATCCCACGGGTCTTGCCATGCCGGCGGCAAACATTGCCATTCCGCATACCGATCCGGGGTTTGTGGCCAAGCCTTATATCGCGGTGGTGAAGCCCGCCGCGTTCGTGACATTTAACGCTATGGCTGGCATGGGCGCTCCGGTGCCGGTGCAGATCGTCATCAATCTGGGTATTGCCGAGCCGGGCGGCCAGGTCGAGGCCCTGCAGGCGCTCATGAACATCTTTATGGACGCCGATGCCGCAGCCGACGTGCTCGGCCAGACCACGCCCCAGGGCATGGTCGACGCCATCCGCCGCCACTTCTAAGGTGGGGCTGAGTCGGCACTTGGGGACGTTCCTTTTCTGCCGGCAGTAAGGGACAGTCCCGAAGTGCCGGCATATAAAGAACGTCCCCAAGTGCCAAGTGCCAGAGCTGTCCCCTTTGCACCAAAATGGTGCAGATTAACCTGTCCCCAATGCACCAAGCGTGTCGCGGGGGCCGCGTTGTGACACAATGGCGTTTGTTCGATTCGTTATGCGAAAGGCCAACTATGGCAAATAAGAAAAAGAACTCCGAGGCCGCGCCGACGCCCGAGCAGCAGGCCCGCGCTGCCTCCAGCTCTCGCAAGAAGCAGCGCAAGACGTACGTGTCTAAGACCGTCAAGATCGTTCTGGTGGTCATCGGCGTGCTGGCGATGCTGCTTTCTGTCTCGGCGATGGCGTGCTCCGGCCTTATGTCGCAGGCTGAGGACACCTCGGGCTACAAGCTGACCGGCGGTGTTGCTGCCACTATCAACGGCACCAACCTTACCGAGGACACCGTGACCAAGCAGATCATGAGCATGCGCACGTCCTACGGCTACACCAAGGATGAGGATTGGGCGCAGTATCTGGTTGACAACGACCTCACGCCCAAGAAGTACCGCAAGCAGCTCATCGACTCCTACACGCAGCAGATTCTGCTTCAGCAGGCACAGAAGGAGAACGGCGTGACGGTGTCGGACGAGGAGGTCGAGAAGGCTTGGAAGGACGCGTGCAAGAGCGCGGGCGGTGCCAAGGCCTTTAAGAAGACCCTCAAGACCTACGGCTATACCGAGGACACCTACAAGGATTCGCTCAAGGAGAGCCTGGCGCAGCAGAAACTCAAGGATGCCGTGGCGCCCACCAGCAAGCCCAAGGACAGCGAGATCGTCGATTACATCAACGAGAACCTGTCTAACTACAACGATGCTCGCCGCTCGTCGAACATCCTGATCAAGGTTGATTCCGATGCTTCCGACGAGGACAAGGCTGCCGCCAAGGCCAAGGCGCAGGAGTGCCTGGACAAGATCAACTCCGGTGAGCTGAGCTTTGAGGACGCCGTTGAGCAGTACTCCGAGGACACCGGTTCCAAGGAGAAGAAGGGCGATGTGGGCTGGGATAAGCTCACCACTTTCGTCGACAGCTACCAGACGGCGCTCGAGGGGCTCAACAAGGGCGACGTGAGCGACGTCGTCGAGTCGACCTATGGTTACCACATCATCAAGTGCACCGACTACTTCCATGTCGATAATCAGGTCGATGACATCAACCAGGTGCCCAAGGCCATCAAGAAGTACGTTTCCAATGTGGTGAAGACGCAAGCGGCCAGCACCGCGTACAGCGAGTGGCTGGAGCAGTACAAGAAGGATGCCGACATCACCGTTAACCCCATGCCCAAGGACGTGCCGTACAACGTCAGCCTGAAGGGCGTCACCAAGAGTTCGACCGACGATTCGTCGACGACTGAGTAATCATGGGGCGGCGCTCGTGTGAGTGCCGTCCGCACTATTGAGGAGGATTTGCAGATGACCAACGAAGAGCTGCAGAAGGAAATGATTGCGGCCATGAAGGCCAAGGACAAGGTTCGCCTGTCCATCATTCGCCAGGTCAAGGCCGAGGTGAAGAATATCGAGGTCAACGAACGCCGCGATGTGACCGAGGAAGACGTCAACAGCATGATCAAGCGTTTGATTAAGCAGACGAGCGAGACGTTGGAGATGTCCATCAAGGCCGGTACCGACCAAGAGCGTACCGACAACCTGACCGAGCAGGTCAAGATTCTGGAGAGCCTGCTGCCCGCGCAGGTTTCGGGTGAGGAGCTCGAGGCCCTGATCGAGCAGGTTATCGCCGAGCTGGGTGCCACGTCCAAGAAGCAGATGGGCCAGGTTATGGGTGCCCTGGGCAAGGCCACCGGCGGCAACTTCGATAAGCCTGCGGCTGCCAAGATTGTTGGCGCAAAGCTTGCGTAAGGGCCGAGCGGTACATAGTTGATGTTGAGGGGGCGTGGCCGTCATGGTCGCGCCCCTTTTTGCTGGGCTAGGCGCTCATTGGGGACGGGCTTAAATGAGTGCCCAATGAGCAGGTACTCATTTAAGTCTGTCCCCAATGAGTGGGTGGAAGGTTGCGGGTTCTTTACGGGAATGTAGTGTGGGCTGCGGAAACGTGGTTCTTTCCGTACAATAGTTCAACTCGTGTAAACGCAGGGAAGGGACATTCATGGCAGACATGATCGAGATCAAGCATCTCAACAAGTACTTTGGCGACCTGCATGTGCTCAAAGATATCAATCTCACCGTCAAGCGCGGCGAGAAGCTCGTAATGATCGGGCCTTCCGGTTCGGGTAAGTCGACGCTCATCCGTTGCGTCGATTATCTGGAGGAGCCCACGTCGGGCGAGGTTGTCATCGACGGTACGCCGCTCACCAAAAAGAATCACCTGGAGATGGCTCGCAAGTATAGTTCCATGGTGTTTCAGCAGTTCAACCTGTATCCCAACATGACGGTGCTCGGCAACCTGACGCTCGCGCCCATCAAGCTACAAAAGAAGAGCAAGGAGGAGGCGACCGAGATCGCCATTGCCGCACTCAAGCGCGTCGGCATGGCTCATAAGGCCGGCGAGTATCCGCAGAATCTCTCGGGTGGTCAGCAACAGCGCATCGCCATCGCCCGTGCTCTGTGCACCAAGCAGCCCATCATCCTGTTTGACGAGCCGACCTCGGCGCTCGACCCCGAAATGGTCCAGGAGGTTCTGGACGTTATGATTGAGCTCGCGCAGGAGGACATCACCATGATCTGCGTGACGCACGAGATGGGCTTTGCGCGCCAGGTGGCCGACCGCGTCATCTTTATGGAGGACGGCCGCATCCTGGAGGAGGGCACGCCCGAGCACTTCTTCGATAACCCCGAGAACCCGCGCTGCCGCGAGTTCCTGTCCAAGATTCTGCACTAGGCGCGGTGATGGACATGACGGATATGACGAGGGCGGCCGTGTCGCGCCGTCACTTTTTGCAGCTGGCTGGCGCCGGCATGCTCGCGCTGACGGGGACCGCGCTTACCGGTTGCGGCAACTCCACCAGCGGCGAGGGCTCCGACAAGGGGTCCAAGCTTGCGGCCATCAAGTCGCGTGGACATCTGAATGCCGGCGTTAAGAAGGACGTTCCCGGTTACGGCTATTACGACACCGCCAAGGGCCGCTTTGAGGGCATGGAAGTCGATTTGTGCTACCAGATCGCCGCTGCCGTCTTTGGTGTGAGCTACAAGGATGCTCGCGCCCAGGAGCTCGTCGAGTTTACCGACGTAACGCCCAAGACGCGCGGCCCGCTGATCGATAACGGCCAGCTTGACGTGGTCGCGGCGACCTACACCATCACCGACGAGCGCAAGAAGAGCTGGGATTTCTCGACGCCGTACCGCACCGACTACGTGGGACTCATGGTCAAGAAGCGTTCGGGCTTTACCTCGATTGAGGACTTGGACGGCAAGGTTATTGGCGTGAGCCAGGGCGCTACCACGCAGAGCCTGATCGAGCAGATGATCAAGGACAACGGCTTTAGCTGTAAGCCCGAGTTTAGGGCCTTTAGCGGCTACCCCATCATCAAGAGTTCACTCGACGCCGGCAATATCGACGTCTTTGCCATGGACCGCTCCACGCTGGCCGGTTACATGAACGAGACCGTTGAGCTGCTGCAGCCCGAGGTCAAGTTTGGCGAGCAGGGCTACGGCGTGGCGACCAAGAAGGGCTGCGACCTTTCGGCCGTGGTCGATCAGGTGATTTGCGATCGCCTGGCCGATGGCTGGCTCGACCAAGAGGTCAAGACCTGGGGTCTTGTATAGGCGCATCGTCCAAGGAAGGAATCAAATGCTCGAAGGATTGTTTGACGCCGACCGCTGGTCGACGACATTTCAAAACATGGGGCCCTTCTGGGAGGGCTTTGGCGTGACGCTGCAGGTGGTCGTTGCCGGTCTGCTGCTGTCGCTGGTGCTGGGCACGCTGCTGGGCGTGTTCTCTACCACCCGTTCGCGCGTGCTGCGCGCCATAAGCCGCGTGTACGTGGAGTTTTACCAGAACACCCCGTTGCCCGTGCAGGTGCTCTTTATGTACATGGCCGGTCCGCAGTTTTTGCAGGCCATAACCGGTGCCGACCAGCCGGTGCGCATCGCGCCGTTCGTGCTGGGCTTCTTGGGCGTGGGCCTGTATCACGCGGCCTACATTTCGGAGGTCATCCGCACTGGTATCGAGGCGGTTCCGCGCGGTCAGATGGAGGCGGCCCAGAGCCAGGGCTTCACCCGTGCGCAGGCATACTGGTACATCGTGCTGCCCCAGACGTTCAAGATCATTCTGCCGCCGCTGTGTAACCAGGCGCTCAACCTGGTCAAGAACACGTCGGTGCTGGCACTTGTGGCCGGCGGCGACCTTATGTACCGTTCCGACAACTTTGTGAGTCTGTACGGTTACCTGCAGGGATACATCGTCTGCTGCCTTATGTACTTCATCATCTGCTTTCCGCTCGCCATGCTGGTGCAGTGGCTCGAGCGCCGCTCCAAGGAGCGTCCGCGCGGCGTGAGCCTGGCCGAGCTGGGACTCGACAACGTAGAGGAGGCCTAGCGCATGGAAATCTTCAACGCGACCAACCTGCTCTACATTTGGGGCGGCTTTGTTAAGACGATCGAGATCTCGGCGCTGTCGATCTTTTTCTCGCTCATCTTTGGCACGGTGTTGGCGCTTGTTAAAAGCTATGCGCCCCGCCCGTTCCGTATTTTGGTGAGCGCCTATATTGAGCTGTTCCGTTGCACGCCAAACCTGCTGTGGATCCTGTTTATCTACTTTACGGTGCAGGGTTTGGACATTGTGATTTCGACCATCGCCTTTACGCTGTTTACCAGCGCCGTTATGGCCGAGATTGTGCGCGGAGGCCTCAACTCGATTCCGCGCGGCCAGTTTGAGGCAGCGCAGAGCCAGGGCTTTGGCTTCTTTGCCACCATGCGCTACATCATTCTGCCGCAGACGTTTAAGACGATCATTCCGGCGCTGTTTAGCCAGTGCACGACCGTCATCAAGGACAGCTCGTATCTTTCGGGCATTAACGTGGCCGAGCTCATGTACACGGCAAACGTCGTGATGGCCCACGCGATCGACCTGTCGCAGGTTCTTATGCTCTACGGCCTGGTTTTCGCGATGTACTTTGTGCTCAACTTTGGTATCTCGCTGCTGGTTCGCGCATATCAGAGGCGAATGGTGGCAGCGTAGAATGTGGCAAAGGGACAGCCCCTTTGTCACATAGAGAAAGGAATCGCGATGAGCGATCTGGAGAATAAGAAGAATCCTGTGGTCATTACCATCGCGCGCGACTTTGGCGCCGAGGGCCACGAGATTGGTCGTATCCTCGCCGATGAGCTGGGGATTCCGCTGTACGATAACGAGCTGCTGGTGCGTGCTTCGCTGCGCGCGGGCGAGTCGCTCGACAAGATGGCCGCCTACGACGAGCGCCTGGCCGTGGAGAACATGGCGTTTCTGCCCGACCGCTACGATGCGCGTTCGTACTCGGATAAGTTGTTCCAAAAGATGAGCCAGGTGATTTTGGATCTGGGCGAGACCGAGAGCTGCATTATCGAAGGCCGTCTGTCCGATTACCTGCTGCGCAACAACCCCAACCACATTGCCGTGTTGGTGACAGCCCCCTTTGAGGACCGCGTCGAGATCGTGCGCAAAAAGCGTGGCCTTAACAAAAAGAAGGGTGCCAAGCTGGTCAAGCAACAGCAGAAGGCGCGCGAGGCGTTCTATAAGCGCTACAGTGCCGGAAAGTGGAAGATGACGAGCGGTAAAGACATCGTCGTCAACCGCGCCAAGCTGGGCCGCGAGGGTTGCAAAGACGTTATTGCCGCAGCCTACCGCTACAAGGTGGCGCAGCTCGAAGACTAACCGACCAAAACCATCACAAAGGTGCCTGTCCCCATCGTGGTGGTTTGGGCGGCCGGCATAGAAAAAGTCCCCGCCGGGCGTGTGCTCGACGGGGACTTTGCCGTTTGGTGGCTAGCTCTGTAGGTGATTACTCGCCCAGCAGGCTCTTGGTGATGGAAGCGGCGGCCTTCTTGCCGGCGCCCATCGCCAGAATGACCGTAGCGGCACCGGTGACGATGTCGCCGCCGGCCCAGATGCGGGGATCGGTGGTCTGGCCGGTCTCCTCGTCGGCGACGATGTAGCCCCACTTGTTGAGCTCCATCTTGCCGCCGATCTTCTTTGCGAAGGGGTTGGCGTTGGTGCCGATAGCCGAGATTGCGACGTCGCAGGGGATCTCCTCGATGGCGCCCTCGATGGGCACCGGGCGACGACGGCCGGACTCGTCGGGCTCGCCGAGCTCCATCTTCTGGACCTTGACGGCGCACACGGAGCCGTCCTCGCCAGCGACAAACTCGAGCGGGGAGACGAGCGGCAGAACCTCGACGCCCTCGGCCTTAGCATGGTGCAGCTCGGCGCGACGGCAGGGCATCTCGTCCTCGGTACGACGGTAGGCGATGATGGCGTGCTCGGCGCCCAGACGCTTGGCGGTACGGACGGCGTCCATAGCCACGTTGCCGCCACCAAAGACGACGACGTTCTTGCCGTGCTTGGTGGGGGTGTCGTACTCGGGGAACTTGTTGGCCTTCATCAGGTTCACGCGGGTGAGGTACTCGTTGGCGAAGAAGACGTTGGGCAGGTTCTCGCCGGGGACGTTGAGGAACTTGGGCAGGCCAGCGCCGGTCGCCACGTAGATGGCGTCGAAGCCCTGCTCGAACAGCTCCTCGGCCGTGGCCATGTTGCCCACGACGGAGTTGTACTCAAACTTGACGCCCATGTCCTCCAGGCCGTCAATCTCGCGCTTGACGACCGCCTTGGGCAGACGGAACTCGGGGATGCCGTAGACCAGCACGCCGCCGCCGGTAAAGAAGGCCTCGAAGACGGTGACGTCAAAGCCGTTGCGGGCGAGCTCGCCGGCGCAGGTGATGCCGGACGGGCCGGAACCGACGACGGCGACCTTCTTGCCGTTCTTGGGAGCCATCTTGGGCGTGGAGGCGAGCTCGGGGCGGTCACCCAGGAAGCGCTCGAGCTGGCCGATGGCCACGGGCTCGGACTTCTTACCACGGATGCACTTACCCTCGCACTGGTTCTCCTGCGGGCAGACGCGACCGCAGATGGCGGGAAGCATGGAGTCCTCGCGGATGGTATCGAGAGCGCCGCCGAAGTCCTTCGCGCGGATCTGCTCGATAAAGCGGGGGATGTTGATGTTGACGGGGCAGCCCTCAACACAGAACGGCTTCTTGCAGTTGAGGCAGCGCTCGGCCTCGGCCAGCGCCATCTCCTCGGTGAAGCCCTTGTCGACGGGGCGGAAGTCGCAGGCGCGCTCGGCAGCCGGCTCCTCGTTATCGGGGGTGCGGGGCGACTTCATATCGGCAACGAAACGACCGTTAACTAGTGGCATGCGCAGCTCTTTTCCTCATAGGCCTTGAGGGACTCGCCCTCTTCGGAACGGTAAGCGGCCTGGCGGGCACGAAGGTCATCCCAGTCGACCAGGGTGGCATCGAAGTCGGGGCCGTCGACGCAAGCGAACTTGGTCACGCCGCCCACCTCGACGCGGCAGCAGCCGCACATACCGGTGCCGTCAACCATGATGGGGTTGAGCGACGCGGTGATGGGGGTGTCGTACTTCTGGGCGGTGAGGGTCGAGAACTTCATCATCGGAACGGGGCCGACGCAGAAGACCTGGCTCACGGCCTTGTCCTGCAGCAGGCGCTCCAGCGGAGCGGTTACAACGCCCTGCTCGCCGTAGGAACCGTCGTCGGTAGTGATGTGGATGTGGTCCTCGTCGAGGAGCTCGCGGAACTGGTCCTCCATGAGCAGGAGGTCCTTGGTGCGGGCGCCCATGATGGCGTGCACCTCGTGGCCGGTCTCGACCAGGTGCTTGGCGACCGGGAAGGCAATTGCCAGGCCAACGCCGCCGCCAATGACGGCGCAGGGGCCCTCGGCCATCTCGGTGGGAACGCCCAGCGGGCCCACGACGTCGCGCAGCGACTCGCCGGCCTCGTAGGTGGAAAGCATTTCGGTGGTCTTGCCGATCACCATGAAGATGAACTCGACCCAGCCCTCGTCACCGTTCCAGCCGGCCAGGGTAAACGGGACACGCTCGCCCGTCTCGTTGGCGCGAACCATGAGGAACTGTCCAGCGTGCGCATGCTTGGCGATTGCAGGCGCCTCGATGCGGAACTTGAACACCTTCTCCGAGAACTGCGTCTTCTCCAGGATCTTATACATAGAACCCCTCTCTTGTTAGGGCCGCCGAACCGTGCCTCCACGGAAATGGACGGTAGCCCGAATAAAACCGTACGCGCACAGGCGTTGTGCAGACATACGGTGCAAATTATACCCTCATGGACATGTCACTTACGTGTGTCTTCGGCGGTTGGGAGCAGGGTTTATCCACTTTGGCCTACCAAAGGGGGAGAGGTTTATTTTGGTCGGTTTTATCAGGTAAAACGGCAAATGGGGCCGGCCTCGCACATCGGTGAGACCGGCCCCCATTGGAGCGCTGCATATGTATGGCGGCACAGGGTTTATTGCT
>CABSYH010000007.1:0-19905 GCA_902481965.1 uncultured Collinsella sp. | reverse complement strand
CGAGATTCCTCTACGTCTCGTGGGCTCGGAGATGTGTATAAGAGACAGCGTCAATATTGAGCGCTAGCGCCGTGGGATAGCTCATGACGATGGGGCAGTTGTAGCAGTTGCCGGCGGTCGGATCCTCCTTGCGCTCCCAGCGCACGCACGGCATCCAGATGAAATCGACATCGCGGTCGATAAGGTTCATCACGTGGCCGTGGCTCATCTTTGCCGGGTAGCACACGCTCTCGGACGGCATGGACTCAATGCCCGCCTGGTAGGTCTTTTTGCTCGACTGGTCGGACAGCTGCACGCTAAAGCCCAGGCGCGTAAAGAACGCATGCCAGAAGGGGTAGTTCTCGTACATGTTGAGTGCGCGCGGGATGCCGACGGTGCCGCGCGGGGCCTCGTCGGGGCTCAGCACCTCGCGGTTAAAGAGCAGCTCGTTTTTCTTTTTGAAGAGGTTGGGGGCCTCGGTCTTCTGCTTTTTGTGGCCGGCGCCCTTCTCGCAGCGGTTGCCGGTAATGAAGCGCCTGCCGCCGCCAAAGTCGTTGACGGTAAGCTGGCAGTTGTTGGAGCAACGGCCGCAGCGGACATGCTTTTGCGTCACGGTGAGGTGCGCGATGTCCTCGGCCGAAAGGATGGTCGAGGTGCCGTTCGCGCCGGCGCGATCGCGGGCGAGCAGGGCAGCACCATAGGCACCCATGCAGCCGGCGATGTCGGGGCGCACGGCGTGGACGCCGGTGAGCTGCTCAAACGCGCGCAGCGTGGCATCGGACATAAAGGTGCCGCCCTGGACGATTACCTGGCTGCCGATCTCCTTGGGGTCACGCAGCTTAATGACCTTGAACAGAGCATTCTTGATGACGGAATAGGACAGGCCGGCCGCGATGTCGCCCACCGTGGCGCCTTCCTTTTGCGCCTGCTTGACGCGCGAGTTCATAAAGACCGTGCAGCGGCTGCCCAGGTCGACCGGGGCCTTGGCATGGATAGCGGCGTCGGCGAACGCGCGCACGTCCATGTTCATAGAGACGGCGAAGCTCTCGATAAAGCTACCGCAACCCGACGAGCAGGCCTCGTTGAGCATGATGTGCTCGATAACGCCGTCCTTGACGCGCAGGCACTTCATGTCCTGGCCGCCGATGTCCAGAATGAACTCGACGCCGGGCAGGAACGCCTTGGCGCCGCGCAGGTGCGCGACGGTCTCGATCTCGCCGGAGTCGGCCTTAAGGGCCTCGATGAGCAGCGCCTCGCCGTAGCCCGTAGTGGTCACGTGGCCGATGGTGCAACCGGCGGGGATGTGGTTGTAGAAATCGGCCATGATGACCTTGGCCGTGCCTAGGATGTCACCGTTGTTGTTGCCGTACCAGGTATGCAGCAGCTGGCCGTCCTCGCCCACGAGCGCGGCTTTCATGGTGGTGGAGCCGGCGTCGATGCCGATGAACACGCGACCGGTGTAGCCGTCGAGCTTGCCCTTGGGAACGACCTCGGTGTCGTGGCGGTTCTTGAACTCAGCAAAGTCCTCATCGGTGGCAAAGAGCGGATCCAGGCGCTCGACCTCGGCACCCTGCGTGTCACCCAGAGCATCGATAGCATCGATGAGCTGCGGGAACGTGCTGAGCTTATTGGACTCGTGCGCCATGGCGGCGCCGCTCGCCACAAACAGGTGAGCGTTTTGGGGCACGATACGGTGTTCCTCGTCCAGGTTGAGCGTGAGGTAGAAGCGGTGGCGCAGCTCGGAGAGGTACTGCAGCGGGCCGCCCAGGAAGGCAACGTTGCCGCGGATGGGACGGCCGCACGCCAGGCCCGAGATGGTCTGGGTCACGACAGCCTGGAAGATGGAGGCCGCCACGTCCTCGGGGCGGGCGCCCTCGTTGAGCAGCGGCTGGACGTCGGTCTTGGCAAAGACGCCGCAGCGGCTGGCGATGGGATAGATGGTGGTGGCGTTGGCCGCGAGCTCGTTAAGGCCGCTGGCGTCGGTGTGCAGCAGAGTGGCCATCTGGTCGATGAACGCGCCCGTGCCGCCGGCGCAGGTGCCGTTCATGCGCTGCTCGATGCCGTTGTCGAAGTAGATGATCTTAGCGTCCTCGCCGCCCAGCTCGATGGCGACATCGGTGGCCGGGATGAGAGTCTCGACGGCGCGCTTGCTGGCAATGACCTCCTGGACAAACTCCAGGTCGAGCCACTGGGACAGCAGCAGGCCGCCCGAGCCGGTAATGGCGCAGGTCATCTGGGCCGTCGGCAGCACGGTCGCAGCGCCCTCGAACAAGTCGCGGGCGCAAGCGCGGACGTCGGTGTGGTGACGCTGGTACTTGGCGTAGACGATCTGGTTATCGTCGTTGAGCACGGCGAGCTTGACGGTGGTGGAGCCCACGTCAATGCCCAGGTGCAGGTTGCCGCGAGCGTTCTCGGGGTTGAAAATTGCGCCTTCGGGGGCGTGGGCGGCGGCTACGGGCTCAGCGGCGGTGGCGGGCTCGCTGACGACGGAAGTCTCCCCTGCCGCATTCTTGGCCTCGGCAACCGCCTCGGCAACTTTCTCGGCAGCCGCGGTCGCGGCCTTCTGCGCGGCGTCCACCACGGCGGGCGCGGCCTCGCGTGCGGCAGCGACCATGCGGTCCTTGATGCCCTCGACGAGTTTGCTCATCTGTCTCTCCTCTTAGTTGTTGGACTCGACGGTTGCGACGGTGTCGGCCGCATCCTCGAGCTGCAGGTTCAATAGCTTCAAGCCGTATTCCGGCACGTTGATATCGATGGGTTGGCCATATAAGTCGCCGGGACGCACAAAAGCGATAACCGTCATAATACGCGCCATGGCCTCGGGCGATTCGGTGAGCCCACGCTCAAACCAGCGCTGAATCAGGCCGACCTCGGCACTCACGACGTAGGTGACGTAGTAGTCAAAGAACGTGCCCAGCGCCAGGCCCAAAATGCCCGTCTGCGCACGCGGCACCACAGCCTCACGCGCGGTGTCGATGATCCGCTTAATGAAGGCCTGGTCGCCGCCCGGACCCAGCAGCGCACCGATTAAGTCGCGGTTGGCCGCAAGGTAGCGCAGCAACTCAACCGAACCGGGCGCCGGCTCGAGCTCATCGATGTTGTGATAGAGATCGGGCAGCTGAGCTGCGGTGATGAGCTCAATGCGCTCACGGATCTCGGCCAGTAAGCCGTCCTCGATTTGATTGATAAAGTCGGGGATATCACGGTAGTGCGAATAGAACGTGCGGCGCGTAAGACCGGCACGCTCGGTGAGCGACGCGACGTTAATGCGCGAAAGGTCGCCGCTCTCCGCAAGTTCGCTGGCAAGCGCCTGGCGAAGGGCGCGCTGCGAGCGAAGGGACCGGCGATCGCATTTCTCGAGCTGGGACAAACGTCCTCCTTGTTACTCAGCCTGTGCGCTATTGCACAGTGCGAGTATTATTGCACACCGTGTGCATCAACACGTAAAGGCAATATTTGGAATGTGACAAATGGCAGTCCCTTTGTCACATTCAGCGACCGCCTAGGTTGTGCCAGTTGTGCCTGGCTTTTGGAGCGGCATTGCCGATTGTTCAAAATGTCATTCGTGGGTAGAATAGTGTCGACGGCAGCCCAAGTTCTGGAAAGCTGGGCAGCGCCGTTGCTTGGATTAAGGGGTCAACGCCTTAGCGGCGGCGACCCCTTTTACGTTGCTTCGAACGTTGCTTGAGTGCCTCGGAAAGCCCGACGAGCGCCGTGGAGAACGAGACCAAAGCGGTCAGAAGTCTCACGAAATCAATCAGATCGGTCATGGGCATCACCTCCCATCAGATGGAGGGCGTTGCCCGGCACATGGAACTGCCGCCAACAGTATCAATTCTATCAAAGCGCAGTTAGATATGCGAATGTTTGTTCGTATTTCAAGAGACCAGCGTCACCTGTGACAAAGGGGCTGTCCCTTTGTCACATTATTCGATTACGGTGCAGGAATTCTGCTTGTGCATGGTGGCAAGCATGTGTTTGGGAACGGCGTGGGCCATGCAGCTACCGATAGTCGCGCTCGCGGCGGCCTTGGCCGCGTCACTGCCGTTTTTGGTCGCGTAGCTATGGCGGAAGCGTTTGAGCATGGCAATGTCGTTGCCGCCGTCTCCGTAAACCGCGACCTCGTCCTCGGCAATGCCGTAGTAGCCCGCCAGCCAGGCCACACTCTCGCCCTTGTTGCACGCCACGTCCGTGATCTCGAACATCACCGGATCAAACGGCGCGTTGACCACACGGTCCGAGCGCTCGGCCAAATACGCCTTAAGGTCGCGCTCCAGCTCGGGCGAGGTCACGCGACAGTTGATCTTGCACACATCGTGGCGCAGGATGTCACCGATCGACTGGTCGAAATACTGTTCCTCGTGATACCCGCCACGTGCACGCATGCCGCGCATCACGATGCGCTTGATAGGACTGTCCTTTTTAAAGCCCGCCTGGTGCATCTCGAACGAACCGCTCGAGAACATGCCGTCGGGCGTGGAGCAGTCGAAGCAAATGTCCGGGAACGCTTTGAGCAGCTCCTCGGTAACCTGCGGGTCGATGGTCCAGGTCTTGAGCACCTCACCATGGCTGTCGCGCACGATGGATCCGTTGGAGCAGCAGGCGTCGAGTGCCAGACCTGTGAAGCCATGCTCGCCGATCGGCAGCGTCGAGCGTCCGGTCGCGGGAACCACATGCAGCCCGGCTTCGGTCAGCTCGCGAATGGCGCGGCGGATGGTTCCGTCGGCCTCGTGTAGGGCATTCAGCAGCGTTCCGTCTAAGTCACTCGCAAACATCTTGATCATGGGCATGCCTCTCCTTCGTCTGCACGTTATTGTAGACGAGAACGGGCGCATCCCAAGAGAGGCACGCCCGTCAGGCGAAAGATTGTCCTACACCGCGGCGGGGCCGTGTTCGCCGGTACGGATGCGGATGACCTCCTCGACCGGTTCGACCCAAATCTTGCCGTCTCCAACAGTGCCGCAATCTTGGAAACGGCGCGGCAACGGACGCGAAACGAACGGGAAATACGCGAGCAAGGAAGCCGTGAGCGCGCCCGTCCCGGCTAGTGGCGGAACAGCTCGCGGGCTCGGTCGCGGAGATTAGTTGCTCGAATGACGCCTTCGTAGCGATTGATGCGCAGACGCGGGAAGGCGTTAAAGAAGCGTAGGTCGCGGCGGCTGAGCGACACGCTTGGCACCGGACGGCTCATGCGCTTGCCGGCAAGGCGACGACTGAGCGACGGACGCGGCATGTTCGGCGCGGCATCGGCCACGCGGCGGGCGGCAAGCGCCAGGCCGCGAGCACCATCCGCGATAAACGTCGGCATCGAAGCCTTCTCGCGCAGGGCATCGAGCGCGGCGTCACCCAGCTCGGCCAGCCACGCGTTAACGGCACGGCTACGGATGTGCGTCTGTGCCACCGAGTCAATCGTAGAATCGGGAATACGTTCGAGCATTGAGTCCGAGGCATCGGCAAGCGACTCATTGATGCGGTCGGCAAGGTCGGCCCGGACGCGCTCCAGCTGATCGGACAGACGCCGCCAGCTCGCCAGCGAGCACAACGCGTCGACCATCATCGCGACCGCGACGATAAAGGCGGACAGCCGCACAATCAGCACCGGCAGATGACCAAGCAGCCCCAGCAATGCCGGCTCCACTAAACGGCAAATGCACAGCGCACCCAGGCCAAACGCGCATGCCCAGTACAGGCAGATGCGTCCGTGCAAGTTAAACGGCAGGTGCGAGTAATCCCAAAAGCGAGCGCCCGTTGTTTTTTCCAACAGCACGCCTACGCTGTACTCAATCACGCTGCATACGAGCGCTGCAGCGACAAACTGGCTCGACGCGTCAGGAATTCCGCGCAACAGCAGCCAGCAGGCAATGCCGCCCGCGCCATAGATGGGGCAACACGGTCCCAGCAAAAAGCCGCTGTTGGCAAAGCGTCCGTGGTTGAGCATGGCGCAGACCGTCGATTCCCATGCCCAGCCGCAAAACCCGTAGAAGGCGAACGAGAGCACCAGTGCCGAAAGCGGACAGGCGGCAAGCGTCGCGCCGTCAAATGCCATGTCGATCGCGGTCCCCACCGTCTACCCTCTCCTCTTTTCACTCGAATCTTTGCTCGAGCCGTCGCTCGAGCCCTCGCTCAAATCGTTCGCGTCGTCTTTGCGCGGCAGGCGGCCGGCGACCGTCTCGCGCAGAGCACACCATTTATCCGCCAGGCACACAATCCAAGCCTCACGACACGTCGGCGGCACCGGCACCAGCGGAAACATATGCCGCACGATAATATTCCGTTCGCGCGACGTCAGCTCAAAATCTTCCTCCGCGCGCGCTAGGGCAAAAAACGGGTGGCGAAAGCCATGCAGCCGATGGCTTGGGTCGGGATCGTGCCAGTCATAGAGAAAGTAATCGTGCAGCAGGGCCCCGCGCAACAACGAAGCACGGTCGACCGAAATGCCGGCACGGCCCAAGCGCTCGGCAAAGGACAGGCTCGCCCGCGCTACCGAAGTCACATGTGCATAGACCGTCACGTCGCCATGCTGGATAAACTCGTGCGTCAGGTCCAAGCGGCCCGCCTGGGCCAGCTGGCGGGCGGCATAGTCGACCTCGTGCGCGATTTTCTCGGCACGAACGGTATCGGACATGCTGCCTCCTTCCAGCGACTCACGGCGACAAGCCACGGCCTGTGCACAATCGATAAAAACATCATGGAACATATCAGTATGGCATCGGACAAAACGTTTTGCCCCACCAGTTGGCGAATTACCGCGCCGCCGTCACATATCAAACGCCAAAATGTGCGAGACTGTCTTGTGCAATTGTGCCGGCCGAGGGAGTGCCGGCGCACGATTCGCATGGAGTAACCCACAACGATGCTGCTTACGCAAACGACAACGCCCGAGGACGTCAAGGCTCTTAATCGCGACGAGCTCCCGCAGCTCTGCGACGAGATTCGCCACGCCATCCTCGAAAGCTCCGCCGCCGTCGGCGGGCACGTTGCCCCCAACCTGGGCGTCGTTGAGCTTACGGTTGCGCTTCATCGCGTGTTTAACTCCCCCATCGACAAGATTGTCTTTGACGTTTCGCACCAGACCTACGCCCACAAGGCGCTGACGGGGCGCGCGTACACCTATATCGATCCGGAGCGTTATGGTGAGGCTTCTGGGTTTGCCAATCCCGACGAGTCCGAGCACGACCTGTTCGCCATGGGCCATACCTCCACGTCGGTGAGCCTGGGCTGCGGCCTGGCGCACGCTCGTGACCTGGCGGGCGATGCGTACAACGTCATTACCGTTATTGGCGACGGCTCGCTTTCGGGCGGCCTGGCGTTTGAGGGCTTTAACAATGCCGCCGAGCTCGATAGCAACCTGATCATCATCGTCAACGATAACGACCAGTCCATCGCCGAAAACCACGGTGGCCTCTATCGCAATTTGGCCGAGCTTCGCGCCAGCAACGGCACCTGTGAGCGCAACGTTTTCCGCGCGATAGGGCTCGACTACCGCTATCTGGACGCCGGTAACGATGTGTTGGCCCTCGTCGACGCGCTGCAGGAACTACACAATATCGATCATCCCATCGTGCTGCACGTCTCCACCGCCAAGGGCAAGGGCTTTGAGCCAGCCCAGAGCGACCCCGAGCGCTGGCACCATGTGGGTCCGTTTGATATGGCGACTGGCCGCAAGCTCTGCCCGGGCCATCCGAGCGAGCCCGCACCGCGCACCTATGCCGACATTACGGGCGAGGCACTCAGTGCCGCCATCGAGCGCGATCCGCAGGTCGTTGGCATCACGGCCGCCACGCCCTACATCATGGGCTTTACACCCGAGCTTCGCGCTGCCGCTGGCAAACAGTTCGTCGATGTGGGCATTGCCGAAGAGCACGCCGTGACCTTTGCCACCGCGCTTGCGCGCTCGGGCGCTAAGCCGGTCTTTGGCGTGTACGGTACGTTCCTGCAGCGCGCCTACGACGAACTGTGGCACGACCTGTGCCTCAACGACGCCCCCGCAACCATCCTAGTGTTTGGCGCGTCGATCTTTGGCACCACGTCCGAGACGCACCTTTCGTTCTTTGATATTTCCATGCTGGGCGGTCTTCCCAACATGCACTACTTGGCGCCGGCCTGCATGGAGGAATATCTGTCCATGCTGAACTGGTCGCTCGATCACCGCGAGCATCCCGTGGCGATCCGCGTACCGGGCATCGGCCTGGTAAGCCGCCCCGACTTGGCGCCCGCCGAGGGCGACGATTACGGCGTCGCGCGCTACAACGTCGTGCGCCAGGGCCGCGACGTTGCCGTGCTCGCGCTTGGCGATTTCTTTGAGCTGGGCGAGCGCGTGGCAAATCGCTTGGCTGCCGAGTACGGCATCGAGGCCACGCTCGTCAACCCGCGCTTTGCAACCGAGCTCGACCGCGAGTTCCTCGACAGCCTTGCCGCCGAGCACCGCGTTGTCGTCACCCTCGAGGACGGCATCTTGGACGGTGGCTGGGGCGAGCGCGTGGCATGTTATCTGGCATGCACGCCGTTGCGCACGCGCACCTTCGGCATCGCCAAGGGCTTCCCCGACCGCTACGACCCCAACGAGCTGCTCGCTCAGAACGGCATGACGGTCGAGAATATGGCTGCCGAAGCCGTACGCTTGCTGAACGAGTAAGAAAACCTCCGCAAGGAAAGCACCCCTGCGGAGGTTTTTATTTTCGCGACGCGATTATCTTAACCTGTAACATCTATGGCCCGAATTTCCGTCTAACTGTTACAGATCGAGATAAGACATCTTAGTCCCAGACCTTTGTCTCAATCTGTAACAGATAGGGACCTTTTGGCCGTCCAGATGTTACAGATTGAGACATTCGAATTCCCCTGAAGAGAAAATCTCGATCTGTAACAGTCACTCGGCAAAAATGGCTGCAGATGTTACAGATCGAGACAAAACAGCAAGGCATGCCGCCGCGAGCGGCCACGCCGTCCGCAAAACGCTATCTCAGCTGCAATAATCGACGTTTGCCCAGATAAAACCTGCCAAAATAAACCTGTCCCTTTTTGGTAGGTAGAATTACCCATAAGGTAAGTATGTTTCTGAGTTATTTCGTGTTGACCCATTTGAGCGCGATAGGGTATAACTCTACTCAACCGCTAGGGATTTTATTGAGAAAGGTGTTCTACCATGAGCAAGAACCTCTCCCAGCAGGTCGTTCTCGACCGCCGCGGCTTCGTTGCCGCCACCTTCGCAACCGTCGCCGGCCTTGGTCTTGCCGGCTGCTCCGACACCAGCGCCGAGGCCGACAAAGGTTCCGCCGCCGGTTCCTCCAAGAGCTCCGAGGATACCGAGGTTTCCGCTACGCTCGATGCCAAGGCATTCGACAAGCTCGTCGACAATGGCCCCAAGGCCGATGACGACGCCATCGCCGCCAGCACCTGGGCCACGGCCGTTAAGGACGCCGGCGTCTTTAAGATCGGTGGCGTTCAGACTTCCACGCTCTTCTCCCTCCTCAACGAGAAAGACGGTCAGACCCGCGGCTTCGACGCCGGTATCGCACAGCTCCTGTCCAACTACATTCTGGGCGAGAACAAGGTCGAGATCACCCAGGTGACCTCGGACACGCGCGAGTCCGTCTTGCAGAACGGCCAGGTCGACGCCGTCTTTGCCACCTACACCATCACTGACGAGCGCAAGAAGCTTGTCTCCTTTGCCGGTCCCTATTACTACACCCAGCAGGCCATCCTGGTGCTCGCCGATAACGACGACATCAAGAGCGTCGACGACCTGGCCGACAAGAACGTCGCCGTCCAATCCGGCTCCAACGGCCCCGCCATCCTGGAGGAGTTCGCCCCCAAGGCCAGCCAGCAGGAGTTCAAGACCGACGAGGAGGCCCGCCAGGCACTCCAGCAGGGCCGCGTCGATGCCTACGTCATCGATAACAACATGCAGCAGAGCGCCCTGGTCCGCGAGCCCGGTAAGTACAAGATCGCCGGCAAGCCCTTCGGCAGCAAGGAGCCCTATGGCATCGGTCTGCCGCTCGATTCCGACGGCGTCGCCTTTGTCAACGACTTCCTTAAGAAGATCGAGGACGACGGCACCTGGACTGAGCTGTGGCAGATCTGCATCGGCGACCGTACGGGCGACACCAATGTTCCCGAGCTGCCCGAGATCGGGGCCTAGGCAGCGAGCCTGGTAACGGCCGCAACGAAACCATACGGAAACGCATGATGCGCTTTATTGCGGTAAACTGTTTCCTCACTGAGTTGTCGGGGCTTCCGTACACACGGGAGTCCCTTTCCTTATCGGCGGGAGGTCCGCATGAGTCTCTCCGAGCTCTGGTCGCTCTATGGCCAGAACTATATCGACGCCCTGCTAGCAACCTGGGGCATGACGCTTGAGTCGTTTGTCATCGCCATGGTGCTGGCCGTCGCCGTCACCGTGATGCGCGTGTCGCCGCTCAAGCCGCTGCGCGTCTTTGGCGACCTGTATGTCCAGGTCTTCCGTAACATCCCCGGCATCGCGCTGCTCATCATCGTCGTCTATGCGCTGCCGCCACTCAAGGTCGTCTTGCCCTACCGCACCTGCGTTATCGTCGCCACGGTCCTTTTGGGCTCGGCCTTTGGCTCCGAAAATTTTATGAGCGGTATCAACACCGTCGGCGTCGGCCAGGTCGAAGCCGCCCGTTCGCTCGGCATGAGCTTTAACCGTATCCTCGCCAAGATCGTGATTCCGCAGGCACTGCGCTCAAGTGTATTGCCCATGACCAACCTCTTTATCGCCGTCATGCTCACCACCGCGCTCGGCAGCCAGGTGCCGCTTAAACCGCAGGAGCTCACCGGCGTGGTGAGCTACATCAACACGCGCTCGCTCGGAGGCGTCGCCGCGTTCTTTATCTCGGCGCTCGGCTACCTGGGCACGGCCTTTGTGGTGAGCCACATTGGCAACTATATCGATAAGAAGGTGAGGATCCTCCGATGAGCAAGCACTCCTCCCCTGCGCTTACCATGCGCGATGCGCTCTACGAGGCTCCCGGCCCCAAGATGCGCGCCAAGATTCGCATCGGCACCGCCATCTCGCTTGTTGCTGTCGCCGCGCTCGCCATCCTGGTACTGCAGCGCTTTTATGTGACCGGTCAGCTTTCGGTCCACTATTGGTATTTCTTTACGCACCTCACTACCTGGAAGTTCTTGCTTGCCGGCTTTGAGGGCACCGTTAAAGTCGCACTCACCGCTGGCGCCATCGCGCTGGTGCTGGGCTTAGCCCTTATGCTCGGCCGCACCAGCGGCATCAAGCCGCTACAGCTGGTCTGCCGCGTGCTCACCGATTTCTTCCGCGGTGTGCCGAGTCTGCTGTTCATCTACTTCTTCTTTTTGGTGCTGCCCCAGTACAAGATCGCGCTACCGTCGTTTTGGATGCTCACGTTGCCTGTCGCGCTCGCTGCGGCCGGCGTGCTGGCCGAGATTTTCCGCGCCGGCGTCAATGCCGTGCCGCGCGGTCAGGTCGAGGCAGCCCAGGCGCTCGGTCTCTCCAAGGCCAAAATCACCTTTAAAATCGTGTTGCCGCAGGCTATTCGGTTTATCATTCCGTCGTTGATTTCGCAGCTCGTGGTCGTAGTCAAAGACACCACCGTCGCCTATGTAGTGAGCTATCCCGACCTGATGCAAAATGCCCGCGTGCTCATTACCAACTACGACGCCCTCGTGTCGGTCTACCTGGTGATCGCAGTCATCTACATCCTCATCAACGTCGCGATCAACAAGGCCGCTGTCTATGTTTCGCACAAGACCGGCGCGACCATCATCCGCTAACGCTTTACCATTTCGAGTCATAAGGAGCCGAGCACCATGGCACAGAGCACCTCTTCCACCGGCAATCAGCCGCTGATCGAGCTCAGACACGTCGATAAGCACTATGGCGATCTGCACGTCCTCAACGACATCAATCTGTCGGTCGACCGCGGCGAGGTCGTCGTGGTGATTGGCCCCTCGGGCTCGGGCAAGTCGACCATGTGCCGCACCATCAACCGCCTGGAAACCATCGACTCGGGCGAGATCCTCATCGAGGGCGAGCCCCTGCCGCAGGAAGGCAAGGATCTTGCCCGCATGCGTGCCGAGCTGGGCATGGTGTTTCAACAGTTCAACCTGTTCGCACATATGACCGTACTGCAGAACGTCATGCTGGGGCCGGTCGACGTGCTGGGCGTGTCCAAGGACGAGGCCCGTGAGCGCGCCATGGACCTGCTGAGCCGCGTGGGCGTGGCCGAGCAGGCCGACAAGGTGCCCGCGCAGCTTTCGGGCGGCCAGCAGCAGCGCGTGGCCATCGCTCGTTCACTCGCCATGCAGCCCAAGGCTATGCTCTTTGACGAGCCCACAAGCGCCCTCGATCCCGAAATGATCAACGAGGTGCTCGAGGTCATGGTCCGTCTGGCCCAGCAGGGCATGACGATGATTGTCATCACCCACGAGATGAACTTTGCCCGCCGCGTGGCCGATCGCGTCGTCTTTATGGCCGACGGCCAGATTGTGGAGACCGGCACGCCCGACGAGTTCTTCGACCATCCCCAGACCAAGCGCGCCCAGGACTTCCTCAACTCCATCAAGGGCCACTAACCCAATTGCCGCGCGGGGCAAATTCATCACCAGCGTTTGCCCCGCGCACCCCTGTGCCATGTCCACCCGGATTCGAAAGCAACACCTATGATCGGAACACGTACTTCCTCGTCCTATACCCCGCACGTCGACGTCGCCCCCGCCGACCGCCCACTCATCCTCGTCGCGCCGCGCTGGGAAGATGCAAAGCCGTTTTTAAGCGAGACGCTCTCTCCCAACGAGGAAATCGCAAGCGTCTTTGTCGATGCCATCCTTGCCGCCGGCGGCCTGCCACTGCAGATGTCCATCACCGAGGACATTGAGGTCATCCGTCATTACGTGGAAATCGCCGATGGTGTCGCTATTCCCGGCGGCCCGGACGTCAACCCCAAGCGCTGGGGCGACGAGCGCCCCTACGACCCCACACTGTGCTGCGAGATTCGCGACCGTTTTGAGTTTAAGCTGGTTAACGAGGTGCTCCGCGCCAAAAAGCCACTCTTTACCACCTGCCGCGGCACGCAGCTGCTCAACGTCGCCACCGGCGGCACCCTGTGCATGGACGTGCCGAGCCTGGGTGCGCGCGAGGGTCGCACGCAGTGGCGTCACACCCACGTGCTCAACGATCCCGTGCACCCCGTCGAGGTCGTGCCGGGCTCGCTGCTGGAACGCGCGGTTGGCGGGCACAGGCTAATCCAGACCAACTCCGCACACCACTGCTGCGTCGACCGTCTGGGTAAAAGCACGCGCTTGGTCGCCAAGGCAACCGACGGCGTTCCCGAGTGCATCGAAGTCGAAGGCCAACCGTTCTGCCTGGGCGTACAATGGCACCCTGAGTACACGTGGAAGACGCTCGAGACCGACTTTAACCTGTGGAAGTCGTTTGTCGAGGCAGCGGCCAAGGTTAAGCAGGCCCGCTAGCCCGCGAACCACAAAACAGATAAGGGCGCCCCGCCGGCCACATGGTCCGGCGGGGCGCCCTTTCACCTATATGTGGCCGGCAAGCAGCCCAAGGCTCGCAAGCTCTTATTCAGCCGCCTCGCGCAAGGCCGACAACGTGGCCGCATATTGCTGCTGCAGCGCATGCATTCCCTCGCGAGCGCCGTCAACGGTATCGGCGCCGCGCAGCGCCTCGGTCACCACGACCGCCGGCTCGTACAGATTATCGAATCCCAGGTTCTGGCTCACGCCCTTGAGCGTGTGCGCTGCCATAAACGCACCTTCGGCGTCTCCCGCCGCCATGGCGGCCTCCAGCTTGTCCATGCTCTCGTCATCCAAAAACTTGAGGGCAAAGCGGGCAAGTATTTCCTCGCCCATCAGCCGAGCGCATGCGTCATCATAATTGGCGCCGATCTTCTCATACGCCTCACGCATGGAAATCATGGATTAAAACTCCTTTGGTCAAACTAAATCGTGGGAAACGCGACGACGTCGGCGGGGCGCGCCAACGTCTCGGCGATACGGTCTTGCACCTCGAGCAGGCAGTCGAGCAACAGCGGGTTAAACTCACCGCACTTACCGTCCAAGATCATCTGGATAGCCTCCTTGTGCGGGATAGCGTCCTTGTACACGCGCACGCTCGTCAGAGCATCGTACACGTCGGCCACCGAAACCACCTGTGCGGCGATGGGAATCTGGTTGCCCTTAAGGCCATCGGGATAACCCTTGCCATCCCAGCGCTCGTGATGCCAACGCGCAATCTGGTACGCATATTCCACAAGCGCATTGCCGACGTGATGGCGGCCCAGCTCGAGCAGCATGTCGGCGCCGATCGTGGTATGCGTCTTCATAATCTCGAACTCCTCGGGCGTAAGACGCCCGGGTTTGTTGAGGATCGCATCGTCAATCGACATCTTGCCAATATCGTGCAGCGCCGAAGCCAGGGCAATCGTGGAGCGCTCCTCATTGTCGAGGGAGATCGTGTCGCTACGCTGAACCAGACAGTCAAGCAGCAGCTCGGTCAGCTTTTCGATATTCGTAACGTGCCTGCCGCTCTCACCATTGCGAAGCTCCATGACGCCGGCCATGATGTCGATGAGCATGCGACTGTTCTTGACGCGCTCGTTGTACTGCTGGGACAGCAGGCTCGTCAGGCGGCGCTGTTTGGCGTATAGGCGGATGGTGTTGCTTACACGGCGGCGCACGACACGGGAGTCAAACGGGCGGTTGATATAGTCCGAGGCGCCCAGCTCGTACGCGCGCAGAACCATATCATCGGAATCTTCGCTCGATATCATGATGAAAGGCAGATTGTCGATACCCGATCGGCGCGACAGATCGGCCAGCACCTCAAAGCCGCTTATGCCCGGCATGACAATATCCAGCAGCACGAGCGACAACTCATCGCCATAGCGGTCGACCATGTCGAGCGCCGTACGACCGTTGTCGGCCTCGAGGATGCAATACTCGTCCTTGAGCATCTCGTTGAGAATGGCTCGGTTCATCTCGGAGTCATCGACAATAAGCACCAAAGGCTTTTCGCTTTGGAAGGCTTCGATGGAATCGGCATCGGTCACGACCGTACCGGCTTTTGCCTTAGCGCGGCTCAATAACTGGACAGCGCGGCCAACGCCCTCATCGACCGTCTCGCCATGAATGCGAACGCCACCAACACATGCCGTCAAGCTCACGTACTCATGGCCCGGAACAATCGTGGCATGAACGGCATCGGACACCTGATGCAGGCGACGGGTGAAGTCATCGGAGGGAATATTGGGCATGACGACCACAAACTTGTCGCAGCCATAGCGTACGAGCTCGTCAGTCGAACGAATTCCGCTGCGTATGGCTGTCGCCACGGCACCGAGCGCAAGGTCGCCGGCATGACGGCCACACGTATCGTTGAAGACCCTAAAATCGTCAAGGTCGATCACCGCAACGCCGGCCTTCATGCGGGCGCTACGGAGCTTTTCCTCGTAATATCGGCGATTGCGCACACTCGTCAGCACGTCGGTGTAGACAAGGTCCTCTTCTGCAGCCTCTTGTTCATCGATCGGACGCACCATCAGCAAGACACGAGGCTCACCCTCGACCTTTAGAGGGCGTAGGCGAGCGCGGTACTCAACACCATCGTTGAGCAGTTGCTCCGACACCTCATCGGAGTCTGCCAAAGCCTCAAGACTCAACTGACGCAGACAAGGGCAGCGATCGCCGGCGAGCAGGCAGTTAGGCTCGCTCTTAATCTGATCGGCCGACAGCAAACGCACCACGGGGTAGGTCTTCGCGACGCGGGCGACCTCAGCGGCAGCCTCCTCGTCGGTTAGATTGACCTCGTGATTATTGAGCATATGGGGCCCTTTCGATAGTTTCGCATGGTAGCGGTGGGTTCCAAATGCTACAAGGGTAACACCTTGCCGATGCAGGTAAGCACGTGAATGCTGTTACATTTTTATGACCTGGCAAACGGTGGTAATGGAACCGCGGGCGCGTGGTTATTGGCACATTCGTTAACAATGACGAAACGCTAACAGTCCCCCTCCCCGCAGGTCATCGAGCGTGCTAACGCTCCAAGACATCGCGAACGGCGTTTGCCGCCGTAACGGGGCGATCGCGCAAACCGTTATGCGCGCCCGGGATCGTCACAAGGGGGCAATCGAGATATTCGGCAGCCGCTCGCGTACCAGCCTCGCGGGGTGTATCGACCGAAAGCTCGCCCAAAAACACAGCCGACACCGCCTTTGATTCGCGGGCGCGCTCCCAGTCGGGAGCATATGTCATATTTGTTCCGTATTCATTGGCCATAAAGCAACGACCATTGCGCAGGGCATGCTTGGCTTCCGCTTCGGTCGTCCCAGGAGCCTCGGGGTCCAAGTCGCCGAGAGCTCCCAAGAAAAGCCGAAGCGCCCTTGAAACCTTTCCAGCCGCAATCATATCGAGCAAAATCGGAGCCGCGCCCATGCCGACGCCTTCGGCCGACACAGCCGGCTCATGCAGAATCGCACGGGCGACGAGATGGGGTTCGGTGCGAAGAAGCTCCAGCGCCACCAACGTACCGGCGCTGTGCGCAAGCACATTTGTCGGAGCGCCAACGTGTTCGATCACGGCCTGCAGGTCGGCGGCCTGAGCGGCAAGATCATAGCTGCCGTCTGCCGCTTCGCTGCTGCCGCCACAGCCGCGGCGGTCGTAGGCAATTACGCGGTAGTTGTGACTGAGCTCACATGCGATGCCGTCGAAAAATGTGCCGTCGACACAAGCGCCGTGCACGCACACCAAGGCAGGAGTATCAGGCGACACATCCGGGCCGGCATATTCGCGACAGGCAATCGTGGTGCCCGCATTCTCGACCGTAAAATCCATGTTGTGCCCCCATCATCAACGCCCATCCAGTTGCGCGTCAGTACGGCTGGATAGACCCGCATTTCTTTACGCCTTGTTAACAGATTAACTTTACCCGACCCGAGGCTTTTCATGACACGGCATAATGAGCGACGTGAAAAAACGAAACTTGTAAAGCAAGAGCCTGCACCCTGCTTTGGAGCCGATGCTATGCTTAGGCACAATTGTCTTGAGGAGCATATGCCTATGTCTACGTTTTTGAATGCCAGCCCCATCTTTGGGCCCGTTCGCAGCCGTCGCCTTGGTCTCTCGCTCGGCGTCAACATGATGCCGGCCAGCGGCAAAATCTGCACGTTCGACTGCATTTACTGCGAAAACGGCCTCAACGCCGAGCGCCCCTGTCACGAGCCGTACAACACAGCTGCCGTGGTACTCGACGCGCTCGAGGCAAAGCTGCGCGAGATGGCAGCTGAGGGCGAGCTCCCCGATGTGATCACCTTCGCAGGCAACGGCGAGCCCACTGCCGCACCGGAGTTTCCGCAGGCCATCGCCGGCGCCGTCGCGCTGCGCGACGAGCTTGCCCCAAACTCCAAGATCGCCGTGCTCTCCAACGGCACGCGCGCCGACCGCCCCGAGGTGCACGACGCGCTCATGATGGTCGATGACAACATTCTTAAGCTCGATACCGTCGACCCGGCATTTATCCAGCTGCTCGACCGGCCCGTTGGCCCCTACGACGTCGAGCACCAGATCGAGACGTTCGCAAGCTTTGACGGTCACGTTATTATCCAGACGATCTTTTTGAACGGCGAGTATCAGGGCAAGCTCATCGACAACACCGGCGAGGAGTACGTCGCCCCCTGGCTCGCGGCGCTTGAGCGCATTCGCCCACAAGAAGCGACCATCTACACGGTGGCGCGCGAGACACCGGTCGCCGGCCTTGCCAAAGCAGCACCCGAGGCCCTCGACGCCATTGCCGCGCGCGTGCGTGCCCTCGGCATTCCCTGCCAGGTGAGCTACTAGCGCGCAGCTGCCCTGTGAGTGGGCTATACTAGCTGCGAATGAAAGGAAGTTAGCCATGTTTGACAATGGACCCGTGCCCGGCCGCAACGACGCTTGCTGGTGCGGCAGCGGCAAAAAATATAAGAAATGCCATAGCGCCTTCGATGAGCGCCTTGAGCGCCTGTGGGAAGAGGGCTGGGAGGTTCTGCCCCGCACGCTCTACAAGACGCCCGCCGATATCGAGGGCATCAAGCGCTCGGCCGCTATCAACGTGGGCGTGCTCGATTACGTAGGCGAACACATCGCCGCGGGCATGACCACCAACCAGATCGACCAGATGATCTACGACTACACCGTCGAGCACGGTGGCACGCCGGCCGACCTCAACTACGAGGGCTACCCCAAGAGCGTGTGCACCTCGATCAATGACGTGGTCTGTCACGGCATCCCCTGTGATACAGATGTGCTGCACGAGGGCGATATTATCAACGTGGACTGCTCCACGATTTTGGACGGCTACTTTAGCGACTCGAGCCGTATGTTCTGCATCGGCGAGGTCTCGGCCGAGCGCCAGCGCCTGGTCGACGTCAGCCGCGCCAGCGTGGAGGCGGGCTTGGCAGCCGTCAAGCCATGGCTGCCGCTGTCCGTTATGGCCGAGGCCGTGCAAAAGACGGTCGAGGACGCCGGCTTTAGCGTGGTGCGCGAGTACGGCGGACATGGCATCGGTAAGGAGTTCCACGAGGACCCGTTTGTGGGCTTTACCACCGAGGCACCCGATGTGGACACCATCATGGCTCCGGGCATGGTCTTTACCATCGAGCCCATGGTCAATGCCGGAGCGCCCGACATTAAGATTAGCAAGGGCGACGGTTGGTGCGTGCGCACCAAGGACGGCAGCGATTCGGCCCAGTGCGAGGTACAGCTCGTGGTGACCGAGGATGGTTACGAGCTGCTGAGCTGGTAGCTGTGGATGCGCCGGATGCTGACGGGCACGCTCGTCTTGCATCCGGCGTTTTTATAGCGTTTTGCCTGATAAAACCTGCCAAAATAAACCTGTCCCTTTTTGGCAGGTCGAGCGGAGAGGACCGTTTGTGAACATCCTGGTTTTGTTGCCCGTCAACGACCGTCATCGCGCAATTCTTGAGTCGAGCGCTCCGGGCGAGGACTTTATCTACACGAGTGCCGACGCCATCACGCGCGAGCAGGTCGCCGATGCCGACGTGATCTTGGGCAACATCGACCCTTCCCTGCTGACCGCATGCGAGCACCTCAAGCTGCTGCAACTGCAGACCGCCGGCTATGACGACTATCTCGCCGCCGGCACCGTGCCGGCTGAAGCCAAGCTATCTTGCTCAATCGGCGCCTACGGCCAGGCCGTGAGCGAGCACATGTTTGCCATGGTCCTTTCCATGATGAAGCACCTGCCCGGCTATCACGACTTGCAGCGCGAGCATCGCTGGGAGGACTTAGGCCCGGTCACCTCGCTCAAAAATGCCAATGTGCTGGTGTTGGGCGCGGGCGACATTGGCGGCCACTTTGCCACGCTCTGCCGCAGCATGGGCGCGCACGTCCGCGGCATCAAGCGCCATCCGCTCGTCTACCCCATTGTGTTTGAGGACATGGACGGCATGGATGCCCTGTCTGAGCGCCTGGCGGAGGCCGACATCGTCGCATCCTTTATGCCCAGCACACCCGAGACCCGCGGCCTGGCGAACGCCGAGTTCTTCGCCGCGATGAAACCGGGCGCCTTCTTTGCCAACGGCGGCCGCGGCGACCTTGTGGTCGCCGACGACTTGGTTGCCGCCCTGGAGTCAGGTCATCTCGCCGGTGCCGCGGTCGATGTCACCGACCCTGAGCCACTGCCCGCAACAAGCCCGCTGTGGGATGCGCCCAACATGCTCATCACGCCGCACATCTCGGGCTGGTTCCACCTGGCCGCCACGCTCAACAATGTGGTCGACATTGCCGCGGAGAACCTGCGTCACCTGCAAGCCGGCGAGACCCTGCGCTGCTGGATCGAGCACTAATTTGTTCCGGCGTTTTGCCAAACGCCGGAACCCCTCGACGCTGCGCGCCGCCCAGAGCGACAATTTGTCATTCAAA
>CABSYH010000006.1:0-20797 GCA_902481965.1 uncultured Collinsella sp. | reverse complement strand
ACAACTACCTGTCCGGCCGCGCTGTCAACGTCTCCGAGCCCACGCGCATCATTGGCGCCGCCGGCGACCTGGGCGCAACCAAGACCCGCGAGCTGTCTGACTCCACGCGCGCCATGGTACGTCCCGTCTCGGGCGTGAGCGGCCAGAGCAACGCCCACAGCGCCGTTTCGGGCTCCACGGGCTCCTACGAGGTCGATCAGCCCAAGTCCAACAAGAACAAGATTATCGCCGCCGTAGTCGCCGCAATCGCCGTGGTCGGCGTTGTGGTGGCCTTCGCCACCGGACTCTTTGGGGGCGAGCAGGTTACGGTGCCCGATGTGCTTAACAAGGACCAGCAGACCGCTATCGAGCAGATCAAGGAGGCAGGCCTTGAAGTCGGAACCGTCGACCAAAGTTACAACGACGATGTCGATGAGGGCAAGGTTGCCGAGCAGACCCCCAACGGCAACACCAAGAAGCCCAAGGGTACCAAGGTGAACCTGGTGATCTCCAAGGGCCCCAAGCCCTCCGAGAAGGTTGAGGTTCCGCAGCTCGTCGGCCTGACCAAGGACCAGGCTGAGGCCGCGCTGGCAAGCGTAGGACTCAAGGGCGAAGCAACCGAGGAGGCCAACGAGGCCGAAGAAGGCCAGGTCTTTGAGCAGGGCACTGACGCCGGCAAGGAAGTCGAGAAGGGCACGACCATCTCGTACAAGGTCTCCAGCGGACCCGACACCACCTCCGTCCCCGATCTGACCGGCATGACCGAGGCCCAGGCACGCAACGCCCTCGACATGGCCGGTTTTGGAGTCGACGTGAGCTACCAGGAGAACGACTCCGTCACCGAGGGGACCGTCATTAGCTGGAACCCCAGCGGTAAGCAGAAGCCCGGCGCCACGATCACCGTCGTCATCGCCAAGAAGTCCGGCAAGGCAAACGTCCCGAGCAACCTGTACGGCAAGAGTATCTCCTCCGCCGTCACAGCGCTCAACAACGCCGGATTCTACAACATCGCATTCTGCGATCAGAACGGCAACCCCGTGAGTGGCAACGAAAACGCCACCGTGACGGGCGTCTCCCCCACTGGCAAGCAGTCCACCGACAGCACGATCACGCTGACGGTTTCGATTTCTGGCTCGGGTTCCGATACGAGTGGCGACTCCAGCACGACCAACTAGTCATCAAGACGTTGCCCACAGCGGCTGATGCCGCAAACACATTCGCTCAATGGCGCCCGTTTGCTCCCCCGGCAAGCGGGCGCTTTCTTTATCCGAAGCAGCGAAAACTACGACATGCCTTTAAACCAGAAGAGCCCGGCACCATAGCGGTACCGGGCTCGGCAAATCTCTGGTGCCCCCGGGCGGATTCGAACCGTCGACACCCGCTTTAGGAGAGCGGTGCTCTATCCCCTGAGCTACGGAGGCATGTTGTACTAGTGTAGCAGATTTACTGCATCGCAATACGTCGCATGACTAGACTTCGAAGTTGCGGTGGAA
The DNA here is from genome assembly GCA_902481965.1 of uncultured Collinsella sp. Taxonomy (GTDB): domain Bacteria; phylum Actinomycetota; class Coriobacteriia; order Coriobacteriales; family Coriobacteriaceae; genus Collinsella. The sequence goes on along the minus strand of CABSYH010000006.1, from coordinate 19,325 downwards.
TAGTTCCTGTCTGAAGCATCTAAAGCCGTATTTAGGAACTATTTCACCGCAGCTTGTGAGGAGCTAGTTACCTTTGTGGAAGAGATTTTTGATAACGGAGGGGATGCTCTTGGCGCCCTTGGCCGTCACATCGATAAAGTCGGGCGAACGCACGAGCTTATCCTCGTCGACGTACTTGCGGACAGCACGAAGCGTCTCTTTGTCGTCGCGCGTCGAAAACGTAAAGTGACCGTTGTCCTTGGTGAAGATGGCAAAACGCGTGATCTTCTTGGTGCCGCGTAAAACCTCGGCCGCGATGTAGTCGACCTCGTCCCACGGGATTTGAATATAATCCTCGGGATTGCGCTCGTTGTAATACTCGAACGCCTTATTGCCCACCATCACGTTACCGTGGCTGGTAAGCCCCATCAGGCAGGTTGCCGGCGTTGCCAGATCGACCGTGCTGTTCTGAGATTGCGCCATACGCGCCTCGCCCTCCAATAAAAACAATCGGACCGCATCCAGTGTACCCACCGGGTGCGGTCCGTTTCAATGGCTCAAAAGCCCTTACCTAGCAACTCTCGGTCTTAAGCCGAAGCGTGCTTACATGAAGCCGCAGAAGCGACCGATGATGCCGACGGCGAAGAGAGCCAGGATGATGACGATCGGGCTGACCTTCTTCTTGAGGAGCTTGCAGACCAGCAGGGTCAGGCACACGGCGGCAAGGCCGGGGATGAGCTGATCGAGGTTGGCCTGAAGCGTGGTGACCTTCATCTGATCAAGGGCGGTAGCACCGACGGAGTTGTACATCGTCAGCGCTTCCTTGATACCCTCGGAACCGGAGGGCAGGCTAGCCCAGTCGATAAAGGCGCCAGCAGACTGCTTGACCGTGGAGACGATCGGGGTGAAGGAAATGGACACCCAGCGCTCGACCAGGGCGCCGATGATGAACATACCCAGGATGGAAGCGCCCTCGGTGACCTTGCCCATCAGACCACCGGAGAGGTCCTTGGCGATGGAGGAGCCGACCTTGTAGCCAAACTCCTGCGTGTACCACAGGAAAGCGTAACGGATGATGTTCCACGCGAAGAAGAACAGCAGCGGACCGACGATGCTGCCGGACATGGCCAGGGAAGCGCCCAGAGCGCCCAGAATCGGGCGAAGGGTGAACCAGAAGACGGGGTCACCGACGCCGGCGAGCGGGCCCATCATACCGACCTTGACGCCCTGGATGGCGACGTCATCGATCGGAGCACCGTTGGCGCGCTCCTCCTCGAGGGCGAGGGTAACGCCAATGACGGGGGCGGAAACATAGGGGTGGGTGTTATAGAACTCCAGATGGCGCTTAAGAGCGGCAATCTGGTCATCCTTGCTGGTGTAGAGCTTCTTGATCGCAGGGATCATTGCGAAGCACCAGCCGCCGTTCTGCATACGCTCGTAGTTCCACGAGCCCTGAAGGAACTGATGACGGAAGCAAACCTTCTTGCGGTCAGCCTTGGTGAGCTGAATCTTGTTCTCTGCCATATGTATCACTCCCCTCCTACTCGTAATCGTTCAGAATGTCGCCGAGCGGGTCGCCAGAGCCACCGCCCATGCCGCCACCCTGCTTGGCCAGATCCTTAAGGCCAAGGTAGATGAGGGCAAGGGAGATGCCGATGAGGCCAAGGGCGATCAGTGTGAGCTGAGAGATGGCAGCAAGGACAAAGCCGAGGATGAAGAACGGCCAGGTCTCCTTGGTGGCCATCATGTTGATGACCATGGCGTAACCGACGGAAGCGACCATGCCGCCGCCGACAGCCATGCCGCCGGACAGCCAGTCGGGCATAGCGTTAAGCGCGTTGGTAACGGCCTCGGCCGGGATGACGCACAGAAGCACTGCCGGGATGGCGATACGAAGGCCCTGCATGAGGATGGCAGCGTACTGCCAGCGCTCGATGCCGGAGAAGTCGCCCTTCTCGGCGCAACCGTCCATGGCGTGAGCGATAGCGGTAGCAATGGTACGGCAGATCATGGTCAGGAACAGACCAGCGACCGACAGCGGGACGGCGACGGCGATGGCCGCGGTAACGGCCTTGGCCGAATCAGTGGCGCCGCCGTTGAGGGCGAGCACCATGATGATCGAAGAAGCGACCGAGGCCAGAGCGGCGTCAGGCGCGACGGCGGCGCCGACGTTAGCCCAGCCAAGGGCCATCATCTGGAGCGAACCGCCCAGGAGGATGCCCTCCTGAAGGTGACCGGTTACGAGACCGATAAGCGTGCATGCCACGAGCGGCTGATGGAACTGGAACTCATCCAGAACGCCTTCCATACCGGCAAGCAACGCGACAATCGCAACAAGCAGAATAGTGATTGCAGACATGTATCGGACCCTCCTTTACTATGCTTGAGCGGCCAGTTCGGCCTTAGCTTTCTTCAACATGGCGTCGAGATCCTCAGAAGCATCCGAAGGAACCTTGCGGACCTCGAACTTGACGCCCTTGGCCTTGAGGGCCTCGAGGGTCTTAACGTCGTCATCGCCCATAGCGACGGCGTTGGTGACGACGACCTTGCCCTTGGAGTGAGCCATGGAACCGATGTTGACTTCCTTGATGTCGACGCCGGCCTCGATGGCCTTGAGCAGATCCTGCGGATTCTCGAAGAGCAGCATGGCCTTGGTGTCACCAAAGCGCGTGTCCTTGACGACCTCGGCCATCTTCTTGATGGGCACGACGTTGGCATGGACTCCCGGAGGGGCAGCCTGCTCGATCATGGTCTTGCGGAGCTCGTCGTGGGCAACGCCGTCGGAAACCACGATGATGCGGTTGGGGTTGATCTGCTTGGTCCACGTGGTGGCCACCTGACCATGAAGCAGACGGGTGTCGATACGGACGTGGGCGATCTTGATGTGCCCATCGCCGATGACCGTTCCCTGAGGGATGGCGCCTGCAGGAGCAGCGGCGGCCGCAGCCGGCTTCTTCTCCTCGGGCTCCAGAGACTCGGGCTTGACGCGCACGCCAGCCTTAGCCTCAGTCACGAGATGTTTTGCGATCGCATGTGCAGTGTTCTTTGCGTCAAAGCGCTGCGAATATGCCTCGATGAGCATAGGCAGGTTGACACCGGTGACGATAGCCCAGGAATCGTGGCCCTCGATGAGCCCGCTGATCTGGTTGAACGGCGTGCCGCCCCACAGATCAACGAGGAAGAGCACCTGCTCCTGGTCTTCGAAGGAAGCGATTGCTTCCTCGACCTTGGCACGGAAGTCGTCGGGGCCCATGCTCGGCTCGAGCGAGACCACGGCAACAGACGGCTGATCGCCAAAGACCATCGAGCCCGTCTGCTTGATTCCAGCTGCCAAGTCCCCATGGCTAGCAAGAACAATACTTACCATCACATAACCTCCTTTTTGTCTACGTAATTCCTACACGACATTAAAGGATTATACCTGTTCGTCCTGTAAAATTATAGGGAAAAATACGAATGGTTGGATAATTTGTTTAAACGTCTATCTTTGTTACAATTTGATTACGTTGCTGTTTTTCGACTCATTTCCCACTAAAGCGTCGCTTATCAAGCCATGCATTTTACAGATACAAGCAGGCTGTTCATTAATATCGATTTTAGGAAAGCGCGAATGCGCTTGTACTGCCGCTATTTTGTTTAAACAGACGTGACTTGACTATTTGCGCGTCTTATGGTTTACGAAACCGCTCAAAAAAAGTTGCGGTGGAATAGTTCTTGTTTAAGAGCCAGAAGGCTGGATTTAGGAACTATTTCACCGCAACTTATAGGGAATCCTAGGCGATGTGGAGGGGGTTGGCGGCGTCGACGGCGTCGGGGACGTCGGAAGGGCCGTCGGGGACAGCGTCTACCGGGTCCTCGTCGGGGGTCTCAATCTGCTTGATCATGACCTCCTGGCCCTGGAGCAGATAGGTATCGCCGCTACCGCAATGGGGACAGGTCTTGCCATGCTCGACCGTCGCATAGTCGTGGCCGCACGCCTCGCAATGCGTCACGGCGTTGACGGGCTCCACGATAAGCTCCGCTCCCTCGGTGATAGGCTTTTTATCTGCCGCCCAGCGCCAAGCGTCGAGCAGCAAGTCGGGAACGACGCCCGAGACCTCGCCCAGCAGCAACGTCACGCTCGAAACGCGACGCACGCCATTGGCGCGCGCCACGTTCTCGACATCGCGAATGATGTGATAGACGATTCCGAGCTCGTGCACTTTTTCCTCCGCCGTTCCCGTTATGACTACTTACTTGCGACCGAACTTAATCTTGATGGCGCGTTTCAAAGCATACTTGCCCAGGCTTGGGAGCTTTTGCTCGTATTTGACCATCGTGGAGCACTCGGGGCGATCGCGATCCAGGTGGATGGCATCGAACGCGCACTTGGTAGTGCACAGACCGCAGCCGATGCACTTGTTGGGGTCGACGATCGAGGCACCGCAACCCAAGCAGCGGGCGGTCTCAGCGCGCACCTGCTCTTCGGTAAAGGTCTCGACGTACTCGCTAAAGGGCGCAGCCTTCTCGCGGTCGCGGTCGACATGCGCCACCTCGCGGCTCGCGTTGTCGTAGCTCTCGATCACGACATCGTCGCGGTCGAGCGCGGTGTAGCGGCGCTGATTGCGGCCGATGGTGAGCGTGGAGCCCGGCTGCACAAAGCGATGGATGGACACGGCAGCCTCGTGACCGGCGGCGATGGCGTCGATGGCAAAGCTCGGACCGGTGTAGACGTCGCCGCCCACAAAGATGTCGGGCTCGGCGGTCTGATAGGTCTGGGGATCGGCAAGGGCACCCTGACCACGGCCAAGCTCCACCTTGGAGCCAGCTAGCAGGTCGCCCCACACGATGGACTGGCCGATCGACATGACGACACGGTCGGCATCGACACGGCGCAGATCGTTCTCGTCGTACTCGGGCGCAAAACGGCCCTCGTCGTCAAAGACACGCGTGCAACGCTTGAAGGTGATACCGCACACACGACCGGCCTCGTCCAGGTGAATCTCCTTGGGGCCCCAGCCGCAGCTGATGTGAGCGCCGTCCTCAACGGCCTCGCGACGCTCCTCCTCGCTGGCGGGCATCTGGGCCTCGCTCTCCAGGCAGAACATCTCAACGTGCTCGGAACCCAGGCGGCAGGCGTTGCGGGCAACGTCGATGGCCACGTTGCCGCCGCCCACCACAATGGTGCGGCCGGACAGGGTATCGATCTTGCCGCTGTTAACCTCGCGAAGGAACTCGATGGCCACGGTCACGTCCTCGGCATCCTCGCCCGGAATGCCGGCAAGGCGGCCGCCCTGGCAGCCAATGGCCACGTAGAAGGCCTTAAAGCCCTGCTCGCGCAGCTCATCGAGCGTCACGTCGCGACCGACCTCCACGCCATAGCGGAACTCGGCACCCATCAGGCGAATGACCTCGACCTCGGCCTCGATAACATCCTTCTGCAGCTTAAAGCTGGGAATACCGTAAGTGAGCATACCGCCCGGGCGCTCGTTCTTCTCGAACACGACGGGCTTGTAGCCCTTCTCGGCCAGGTAGAAAGCGCAGGACAGGCCGGCCGGACCGGCGCCGATGATGGCGATCTTCTGATCGAAGCCGCCAGCGCGCGTCGGCGTCACCACGGGCGGGACATAGCGGGTCGCGGCGTCCAAATCGCGCTGGGCGATAAACTTCTTAACCTCGTCGATGGCCACGGCCTCGTCCACACGGCCGCGGGTGCAAGCATCCTCACAGCGGCGGTTGCACACGCGGCCGCAGATAGCGGGCAGCGGGTTCTCGCGCTTGATGAGCGCCAGCGCCTCGTCATAGCGGCCCTGCGCCGCGAGCTTCAGATAGCCCTGAACGGCAACGTGCGCGGGGCAAGCCGTCTTGCAGGGCGCGGTGCCGGACTCGTGCGTCTCGATACGGTTATCGTTGCGGTAGTTGGGCGACCACTTGGTGTGGTCCCACTTGGTGGCATCGGGCAGCTCCTGGCGCGGATACTCGGGCACCTGTCCGCCGGCCTTTTTGCTGCAGAGCTTCTGGCCGAGCTTGGCGGCACCGGCCGGGCACACCTCAACGCAGCGACCACAGGCCACGCACTTGTCCTTCTCGACCTTGGCGACATAGGCCGAGCGCGACAGGTTAGGCGTGTTGAACAGCTGAGAGGTGCGCAGGGCATAGCACACGTTGACGTTGCAGTTGCAGATGGCGAAGATCTTGTTCTCGCCGTCGATGTTGGTGATCTGGTGCACAAAGCCGTTGTCCTCGGCCTGGCGCAAAATGTCGTAGACCTCGTCGCGCGTCACGTAATGGCCGCGGTCGGTCTCGACCACGTAGTCGGCCATGTCGCCCACGGCAATGCACCAGTCGGCCGGATCGTCGGCGCAGCCCTCGCCCATCACGCGACGGCTCGCGCGGCAGCTGCAGGTGCTGGCGGCATACTTACCCTCGTATTTGTCGAGCCAATGCTCGATATGCTCAATAGGCACCGAGGTGCTCGCGGCGTCGATGGCCTTCTCGACTGGAATGACGTGCATGCCGATACCGGCGCCTCCGGGCGGCACCATCGGCGTGGCCTTGGACAGCGGTCCCTTGGACGCCTGCTCAAAGAACTTGGCGTAGACCGGGTGCTCTTCGAGCTGGCTCACGCGCATGTTGAGGAACTCGGCGGAACCCGGTACCAGCATGGGCAGCACCCACTGCTTGGCGCGCTCGGGATTTTCCCAGTTGTACTCGAGCAGACCCGTGTAGCTCATGTCGTCGAGCATCTTCTCGATCTGAGCCTCGGGCATGCCGGTGAGCTTGACCATCTCGGGCAGCGTGTAGGGACGGCGCATCTTCATCTTGCAGAGCACCTCGGCCTGCTCGTCGGTCGCGGCCTCGGCAAACGACCAGTACTCGTAGCCCAGCAGCTCGTCGCGATGCAGCAGTCGGTTGGTGCAATGCTCGCACAGCTTGACAATGGCCTCGCGCGGATGCTCCGGCAGCGGCGGCACGAACTCCGAACCGATATCGGGCTCGGTGTAGCTAATTCCCGGTCCGTTGAGAATCATGGTTGTCCCTTCTCTTGCCACAGCCCGGCGAGACCGCGGCGCCCCTCTTTTTTGCAGGCCGGGCATGCCCCCATGCCGTTCACCCGCCATTGTTGACATTGTGTCAAAAATAGTATTGACGAACCGTCAACAATATTCAAGACTGTTAGGCGAACGGTCAGGCAAAAGAGGATGAAAGGCGGCAAAACATGGGCAACAACACAGCAGATACCTCTGTGGTCGATGCCGTCCCCGCATCCGATAGCGCGACAAAGCGCCTGACGGGCGACGAACGCCGTCGCGAGATCCTCGATGCCGTGCGCACCGTAAGCTCCGAGCTGGGCGTGTCCCATCTATCCGTCTCGGCCGTGACCAAGCGAGCCGGCTGCACGCGCTCGCTGTTCTACCACTACTTCGCCGACATGGACGCCGCCGTCACCGCCGTCATGGACGAGGCGATCGACGGTTTTATCGCCGAGCTCGAGCAGTGGAATGCCAGCCGCATCGTCGGTGATATCGAGGGCGCACTCGACACCGTCGCCCCGCTCTTCAAGCGCCTGGTCGTCAGCGGCCACGAGCTGCCGAGTACGCTCACCTCGAGCAGCGGCGCGCTCTACGGCGGCTTTTTGCACAACGTGGTCCAGCGCGTGGCGCAGTATATCTGCGACACCACCGTGGTGGATTTTGTCGCCCATCATGAGCTACGCATCGACCATGTCTACGAGACGTTCTACACCCTCATCATGGGGTTGTTGATGTATATCCGCACGCACCCCGATGTGCCCGACGAGACGGTCAAGGAAATCATCGCCTCGACACTCCACATCGAGGGCTATACCGCCAAGTATCCGGAGCGCAAGCCCCGGAACTGACGACATTTGGCCAAACTGCCCGCGATCAGAAGAGGGGCCGCGGGCGTGTGAAAGGAGAGCAGCATGCTGTTCGATGTTTGGGGTAGCGATACCCTTATCCACTGGGCCGGCTGGGCCATGGTCTTTATTGGCCTGATCGTGCTCAACGAAGTCGGCCGCCGCACCAAGCTGGGCGCGGCAATCATCTTTGGCGTGGCTCCGCTGGCCATGACCATCTACTGCGTCGCCATCGCCATCGGCGTTTCGCAGGGTGCCGAGTGGGCGCTCACCAACCCCACCCATGTGTACCAGAACAGCTGGTTCCACTACGCCAAGGTATACGCGGCGCTGGCCGGTTGCTGGGGCTTCATTGCCATTAAGTACCAGTGGGGAAAGATCGGCAAGGCGCATTGGTTCCGCGCATGGCCGTTTGTGATCGTCGCCATCAACATCATGATCGCCGTCGTGTCCGACTTCGAGAGCGCCTATCACTTCTTTGTCCTGGGCGAGTCCACCTGGGTCACCTCCGAAGGTGCTACGCAGCTGGCCGGCTGGAACAACGTGTTCAACGGCATCGCCGGTATCATCAACATCTTCTGCATGACTGGTTGGTGGAGCGTCTACGCCTCCGAGGATCAAACCGACATGCTGTGGCCCGACATGACCTGGGTCTACATCATCGCCTACGATATCTGGAACTTCTGCTACACCTACAACTGCCTGCCCACCCACTCCTGGTTCTGCGGCTTTGCGCTGCTGCTGGCGCCCACCGTCGCCGCCTTTATCTGGAACAAGGGCGGCTGGATTCAGAACCGCGCCTTTACGCTTGCTATTTGGTGCATGTTTGCCCAGGTGTTCCCGTACTTCCAGGAGGAGTCCATCTTTGTGACCCACTCCACGCTCGACCCCGGCGCCGCTACCGCGGTCTCGATCGCCGCACTGATCGCCAACGTCGCCGCGATCATCTACATCGCCTACCGCGCCAAGAAGCTCGGCCGCAATCCCTACAAGCAGGATGTCTTTGAGGGCACCAGCGATTGGGAGAAGGCTACCGCTCGCCGCGCCAAGGTTGATTACGCTCACGCCGAGTAACGCGCCTGGCGCAGACATCGCTTGAGCACGAAGCAGCATAGCCGGCTCCGCGCAACTCAACGCATTGTAGAGCCCCCGGAATGTGATTCGTTCGCGTTCCGGGGGCCTTTTGCCGCCGCGAGGATGCGGCCGAACGATGCGCTCGAGTTAAATCGGATCTTATATTTCGCACGCGCTTTATATGGCTCCATTTTTGGGTACAGTGTTGTCCCGATATTGAGCTTGGGGGATATATGAAAGATGAGACGATGGGCCAAGAGGATGCGGCCCAAGATGCAGAAGCTTGCGCTGAGGCCTTGGAGAGCTTAGACCGGATTTCACTCGATGAGATTGCGTTTGACGATTCGGGCGTTGATGTGCAGGATGAGCCGGAAACCGAGGCGCAATCCGATGATCAGGATGCAGGCGACGTTGAGCCTGCCGAGGATGAGGCAGATCACGAAGACACCGAAAGCGAGGCCGGCAACCAGCCCGAATCCGACACGGGCGAGGAAACCGTCTTGCTCGACAGCTTACCGGCCGAGGATTCGCTGACCCGCGAGCTTCCTGGCCTGGGTTCCGCACCAGCCGTGGACGAGACCATCGCCATGGGCGATATTCCCCTACCATCCGTTCCCTCGGCACGCGAGGCCGAGGTTCGCCATCGCAAGATGTCGCCCAAGCGCCGCAACCTGATGGTTGCCGGCGTTGTGGCCGTCGCGCTCGTCGCCGGCGGCGCAGGCTATGCTGCCTGGAACGGATATCAGCAAGAGCAGGCTGCCACTGTCGCCGCCAATGCCCACACGATGATGTCAGTGCAGATTGGCGTGCAGGCCGCGGGCCTCGACTGTTCCACTGGCTCAAAGATCCCCGTGCAGGTGAGTGGCCAGGACTCCGACGGCTCTTCTGTGAGCGAAACACTCTACGTTGACGAGCACGGCCGCGGCATCAAACTGCTGCCCGGCGATTACACGCTCTCCATCGCTGCCTCCCCCATCGCGGCCGACGGCACCATCTATACCGTCCCGACCACCAAGACGCAGGTCACCGTTAAGAGCGATGGACAGGATTTAAGTGCCCAGGCCACCTTTAAGCTCAAGGTGCCTTCGGCCGACACGGTGACTGACGACCAGATCGATGCCGCCGCCAAGTATGCCGAGGAGGGCGGTGCGAGCTCCGCTGCGGCTGCCAAAGTGCTCCAGCAGGCAGCAACCGCGCGGCGCGACGCCGCCGTCAATGCCGTGAGCGCGCAAAAGGCACAGGCGTCCCGTGATGCTGACGCTCGCCACAAGGCAACCGACCTCTACCAGCTCGATATTCCCGTCGAGTGGTACGGCAAGGTCGCAACTTGGCAAAACGGAAGCACGCTATGCATCTATCTGGGCGACGACGCCAATACGCCGCTCGTGACGCTCGTTGCGGTGCGCGAGGGCGAGAGCTTTACGCCCGATGAAGGCGATACGGTTTTGGGCGCGGCCAATCTAGGCAACGGTTATACCGTCTACGCCAGCGGCCCCGTCTATCCGTACGTGGTGCCCCAGACCATCAACGGACGGACGCAGAACCCCGTGTCAACCTACCCCATGGACACGGCCATTGAGCTTGTCGAGCTTACGACCGGCAACCGCTACACCTATAGCCAGATCAAGAACGACCTGGTTGGCAAAGACGGCAACGCAGACGCCGCCACCAAACTCGAGACCGACTACCTCGCCCAGATTCTCCTGCCGAGCATCAAAGCCCAGGACTAGCCTGGCACAGCAAGGTGCTCCCCAACCGTGATGAAGGAGCCAGGAGGTCCTGACCCCACAGGCCCATAGATGATTAGGCAAGGAGCCACTTCCATGCGGGCATAACGTGTACCACACCGTGCTCGCATGGAATATCGGCCTGTTCATCCATGGTAACGATTGCCGACTCGCCAAGATCGAACTGGGCCATCGAGGCATCAAGCGCGGCAATTTCGCGCTCGCGCGTTTTCTCACTTGCCATATCCGCGCTCACCTGAATCAGGCTATAAGCCCGCATGAGAAGTGCGTCCCCAGCAACAAAGTCCACCTCATGGCTTTTACTCTTCTCTTTGATCAGCAGACGGCAGACCGAGCCGGTCCTCACCGCGGGAGTCCTTCTTCTTAGCGCATTGAACACTGCGGTCTCGAGCCTCTGGCCCTGGTCCAATGCCGATGCGGGAGAGAATGCTCCAAACATCGCAGGATCGACAGCGTAGACCTTAGACGCAGACCGCATGTTATTTGCCAGTGAACGCGTGAACTCCGGCACAGAAAACAACAGGTAGGCGTCCTCATAATACTCAAGTAAGTCGCTGAGCGAATTACGACTGACGGGTATCTGCCTGCTCTTGAACTCGTTATACACTTTGTTCACCGACAGCTCTCGTCCCGAAGATGCCATACACCGCGTCAAGAACAGCGATGCCAGGCGAGGGTTCTTGACGTCGTAGCGTTCAACGACGTCCATGGCGACCGTTCGCGAAGCATATTCCTGTAGCAGCTGAATCGCGTCTGCGGGCGTCTGCCCAAGTGTCGCGATGAATCCCCCTCGTTCAAGATATCCGATCAGATGATGTCGAAGCAGCGCCGCATCGCTCGGGGAAAAGGTCACATCTGGCTCGGGAACGTTCCCTGTCTTATATCGAACGTATTCCGAAAAGCTCAATGGAAAAAGCTCTCGCACAAGAGAACGACCCCTGAACTCGCTCTTAAGTTCTGAGGACAGCATCTTAGAAGAAGATCCCGTCACATAGACGGTCGCTTTCTCCGTATCGACTACACGCCGCAGAAACGCACCCCATTCGGGAATTTCCTGGATCTCGTCAAAGAAAATATAAGCGCCCTCGGTTCGAGCAGCAGGATACAGCGCATAGAACGTGTCGAGCACGTCCGCCAGCAGCGATGGCTCATACGGGCGCAAGCGCTCATCCTCAAAATTGAAGTAAAGCATCCGGTCAAGCTCGACGCCCCGGCTCTGAAGCCGCCGCATCTCCTGATACAGGCGATACGTCTTTCCACAACGGCGGGCCCCCACAATCACATTTACGATGTTGTCGCGCTTTGGCTCCTGTGGATTTCCTAGATCAAGGTCTCGCTCAAAGACCCGCGGAACCCCCTGCTGTTCAAAGTCCTTTATTTTCCGGGCGACCAAGTCGTTGAATGCCATAATTCTCCAATCTTGCTCTCTAGCTAATCAAAATTATACCTATTCTTGATTAATTGAAGAGCAAGATTGTGTCTTACTTGATTAACACTTAGGCAAGTTTTTTCACTATTACTGCTCGAAGGATGCCGAGTGGCTGAGAGGACAACCAAGCTCGAATGCGACTCCCTGGACAGTCGATTTGGGACGGGACTTTTTTGACTACCCGTCCCAGAAAATCATCGCCAAATTAGCTACTTGATGCAACTAGCGCCAGGGGTCGGCTTCGAACAGCGGCTCGCGCTCGGGGCGGCGATCGCTGTAGGGATCGTAGCCGTCATCGTCCTCGTTCTCGGCACGGATGCAGGGGTCGCACGGCTTGGGCGCCGGTTTCGGCGCGGGCCTTGGTGCGGCGGACGCTATCTCAGCCGCCGGTGCGTTCGTCTTGTTCTCGTCTTTCATCTGCATAGCTCCTTGCATCGCATCCGTTCAACATTATCGATTGTCGCACGAAAAAGGGCGGCGGACCCAATTGGATCCGCCGCCCTTGGCGTTTAGAGACGGCTGGCAGATTTTAAGGCATGTCCCATAAATCTATTCGGCGTCGGGGACCTCATAGGTGGCCGCCGGCGTGTTGTCGCACACGACGGTAAAGCCGCCGTCCTTGTCGGCATCGACCGTCACCTGATCGCCCTCGCGCACCGTGCCGTCGATGATAGCGGCGGCGATGGCATCCACGACCTCGCGCTGAACCAGACGCTTGAGCGGACGGGCGCCAAAGACCGGGTCCAGGCCGCCCACGGCGAGCATCTGCTTGGCCGCCGGGGTGATGGCAAGCGTCATGCGCTCCTTGGCCAGACGCGCGCGGACGTCGGCGAGCTGGATGTCGACGATCTTCTCGATCTGCGCCATACCGAGCGGATGGAACACCACGATATCGTCGATACGGTTGAGGAACTCGGGGCGGAAGGTCTGAGCCATGGCAGCGTCGACCTGATGGCGCATCTCCTCCTCGTCCTTACCGGACAGATCGGCGATGGCCTTGGAGCCCACGTTGGACGTCATGATGATAATCGTGTTCTTGAAGGACACCTGGCGACCCTGGCCATCGGTCAGACGACCGTCATCAAGCACCTGCAACAGCACGTTAAAGACATCCGGATGAGCCTTCTCCATCTCGTCGAGCAAGATCACAGAGTACGGACGACGGCGCACGGCCTCGGTGAGCTGGCCGCCCTCGTCGTAGCCCACGTATCCCGGGGGCGCACCAATCAGACGCTGGACGCTGAACTTCTCCATATACTCGGACATGTCGATACGCACGAGCGCGCGCTCGTCATCGAACAGGCACTCGGCCAGCGCCTTGGCGAGCTCGGTCTTGCCCACGCCGGTGGGGCCCAGGAAGAAGAAGCTGCCGATGGGCTTGTCCGGATCGGAGAGGCCCGCACGGCTGCGGCGCACGGCCGCGGCAACGGCGGAGACGGCCTCATCCTGACCGATGACGCGCTTATGCAGCTCGCCCTCCAGGCCCTTGAGCTTGTCGAGCTCGCCCTGCATCATCTTGGACACGGGCACGCCGGTCCAGGCGCTCACGACCTCGGCGATCTCATCGGAGGTCACCTGCTCGTTGAGGCCCTCGCCGTCCTGCTGCTTTTGCGCCTCGAGCGCGGCCTCGGAATCCTGAATCTGCTGCTGCAGGCCCGGAATCACGGAGTAGCGCAGCTCGGACGCACGACCCAAATCGCCGTTGCGCGTCGCACGCTCCTCCTCGCTCTTGGCCTCGTCAAGCTGGCTCTTAAGCTCCTGCACGTGGTCGATGGCGTTCTTCTGGTTGAGCCAGCCGGCCTTTTGCACGTTGAGTTTTTCCTGGACCTCGGCAATCTCCTGGCGCAGGGCCTCCAGACGCTCCTTGGAGGCGTCATCGGTCTCTTTCATGAGCGCCTGTTCCTCGATCTGCAGCTGAGTGAGCTGACGCGTGGTGGCGTCGATCTCGACCGGCATGCTGTCGAGTTCCATGCGCAGGCGGCTTGCCGCCTCATCGACCAGATCGATGGCCTTGTCGGGCAGGAAGCGGTCGGCGATGTAGCGATCGGAGAGGTCGGCAGCTGCCACGAGCGCGCTATCGGTGATATGCACACCGTGGAAGATCTCGTACTTCTCCTTCAGACCACGCAGGATCGAAATGGTGTCCTCGACGGTAGGCTCGCTCACCATAACGGTCTGGAAACGACGGGCGAGCGCCGCGTCCTTCTCGATGTACTTGCGGTATTCGTCGAGCGTGGTCGCGCCGATCGCGTGCAGGTCGCCACGGGCGAGCGCCGGCTTGAGGATGTTGCCGGCGTCCATGGAGCCCTCGGTGGCACCCGCGCCCACGATGGTGTGGAGCTCATCGATGAACAGGATGACCTTGCCCTCGGACTTCTGGACTTCCTTGAGTACGGCCTTCAAGCGGTCCTCGAACTCGCCGCGGTACTTGGCGCCGGCGACCAGCGCGCTCATGTCGAGCTCGATAAGGTCGCGGTCGCGCAGGGTGCTCGGCACGTCGCCGGCCACGATACGCTGGGCGATGCCCTCGACGATGGCCGTCTTGCCGACGCCCGGCTCACCGATGAGCACGGGGTTGTTCTTGGTGCGACGGGACAGGACCTGGATGGTGCGGCGAATCTCATCGGTACGGCCGATGACCGGGTCGAGCTTGCCGGCGCGGGCCAGATCGCAGATGTTGCGACCGTACTGCTCCAGTGCCTCAAACTGAGTCTTGTCCTCGGCAGACGTCACGCGGTCATCGCCACGCAGCTCCTCGTAGACTTGCTCGATGCGCTCCTTGGTGACGCCGGCGTCGCGCAGCACGCGGCCCGCCTCGCCCTTGTCCTCGGCAAGCGCCATCAGCAGATGCTCAGTCACCACAAAGCTGTCGCCCATCTTGGTGGCCTTCTTCTCGGCCTTTTCGATGACGCGGACGAGCTCGTTGGACAGGCCCATCTGCTGGCCCTCGCCCGAAACCTTGGGCGCGTGGTCGATGGCATCCTGTGTGGAGCGTGCGAGCTGAGCCGGGTCGGCACCGATGCGCTCGATGATCACGGAGATATTGCGCTCGCCGGCACCGAGCAGGGCAGACAGCAGATGAATCGGCTCCACCGCGCCGGCCTGCGCATCGGCAGCCGTGCTCATGGCGGTCTGCAGCGCCTCGCGCGACGTCATTGCTAGCTTATCGATTCTCATGGAATCACCTCTCTTGGGGTGGCCGCCCTACGGGGCGGCTTCACGTTGTTCGAGAAGTATTGTTGCCAGCTTTGCGCGATCTTATACACAAATCTAAGTCTCTATATATAAGATTTTCTGAGTGATTGAAAGATAGGGGTAAAGATGTCGGCCCGCCGCCGCACAGGTGCGCTGCCGTCTCAATCTGTAACATCTATCGACCGTTTCTGGCTCCAGATGTTACAAATCGAGACGAATTGTTCAGCGGCACCCGTTTGTCTCAATCTGTAACATCTACTCGGCAAATAGAGCTCTATCTGTTACAAATCGAGACAAACCGAGAACCACCACAAAGGGGACAGGCACCTTTGTGGTGGTTCTCGACGCTAACGGTCGACTATCTCGCGCCATGAGATTAAACTTGAATTGTTCTCTGAACATATCCATTTCTGCCTATCCTCAACAGATCTTTGTCTCGAGGAGCGCATATGAAGCCGCCTCATTCCACCGGTCGCAACGTCATCGCCATTCTCGCCATACCCATCGTGATGCTCTTCCTTATCGTCATCACGCCCTTTTCTTTTGGTATCGCCTCGCCCTTCGATCTTTGCGGGATGATCGACGCCGGCTCGCGTGCCACCTCGCTCTCCTTTGTCTGCCGTGGCGTGTTCTACGAATATGCAATTCCCACCGGACTTTGGCAGTCCAAGTTACCGTTGCTCGGTCAGATCGACGGATGCTCCCCCTATTTCTGCCTTGGACCTCAGGCGCTAAACTATCTAATCGACGACCAGCCACTCGACTCCATCGGCCTTGCCTACGACTACGCACCAAACACCGATGAGCGCCACATGAACCAAGTCCTCGACAAGATGCTTGGACAGTGCGGGCTCACCGAGGAGGCCGGTCGAACCATCTATAGCAACCAGAAATTAAAGCGAACAGAACTCCGCCGTGTCGGAAAAATCAAAGGGCGAAACAGGGCCGCCTACTGGGATGCCTGGGCAACACGCGACAAGGGCGAATTCGGACACAGCACCTATATGGTCACTGTCTACACCAAAGACGGAATTAAGGACAATGTTGACGATTTCGCGTCATCCAAACTCGGCATCCCCAAAACAACCAAGCCCGCCAGCCCAGATGAAATCCTGTAGAGACGCTCATTAACATACCGCTCAACAATCACAACAACATCGAGCTCGTTCCCCACCACCACAAAGGTGCCTGTCCCCATTGTGGTGGTCCAACAAAGAAGCCGCCCCAATAAAAAGAGGCGGCATCAAGCAAGTCTATTTATTAGCGTCCCTCAAGACCCAACGAGAACGCAGAAATGTAGCCCGGGGCTTACCCTTTCCCGAACGCGACCCTCGCGAAGCGCGTGAGCGGGCGGGAAAGGGTAAGCCCCGGGCGGACAATTAAGTGCGTTACTCGGCAGCGGCCTTAAACTTGTTGTAGTTGATCAGGCAGCCGGCCTTGACGATGGCACGCTCCTCTGCCGTCATATCGGCAATGTAGAGCTCAATCTGCTCGACCGTGCCGTCGGCGCGCACCACGTAGGCGGCGATGTCCTTTAGGTCGCCATCGAGCGCGTCGCGTATACCCGGCACAAAGACGTAGTCGCCCACCTCAAAGTTGGGCTCGGCCTCCATCTGGAAGGGCACCATGCCCCAATTCATCACGTTGGAGCGATAGCGCTTAGTGGCGTACTCGTGGACGATGTTGGCCAGACCGCCAATCACGCGCTGGCAGCTCGCGGCCTGCTCGCGGGCAGAACCGTCACCGGGCTTTTTGGCATAGAGCATGGAGCCGTACTCGGTCGCCTTGGCGTCTGCCGCGACGCCCGCACCGGCCAGCGCCTCAAACACGCTGGCAAGCTCGGCATCGATTGCCGCCAGGTCGCCTGCGGCCTCACCGGCCACGCGGCGCTTCTCCACGGCGTCGACCTCCTTGGAACGACCCACGTAGGCCGGATCGCGACGGCTGAGCGTAAACTCGGCCAGACCCAGCGGGTTGGAGCGGAAGGAACTCGTCTCGCCCGAAGGAATAAGCTCGTCGGTCGTGGTGACCGGGTCCATGATCTTGGAGCACACCTTAAGCAGGATGTCGTCGCCGAGGGGCTCCATCGCGGGCCACGGCTTGATGTTGGGACCCTCGACCAGCTCGTCGGCAGGCTCCGCCTTGCCAAAGCCCCAGTACACGCGCTTCTTGTACGGCGCATCGTCAAAGGTGTACTCGCAGGCCTCGTCCCAAGTCTCCTCGGGCAGGTCGGTCGCCGGCGTCAGGATGCCGCCGTTGGCAGCCGTCGCCGCAATGGAGCGGGCGTCCATCAGGGCCACGGCGCTCAGCTGGCCATTACCCGGCTTGGAACCCTCGCGGTTGGGGAAGTTGCGCGTGGTGTGGCGGATCGAAAGGCCGTTGTTGGCGGGCGTGTCGCCGGCACCGAAGCACGGGCCGCAGAACGCCGTGCGCACGATCGCACCGGCCTCCATAAGGTCGTAGATGTAGCCACGGCGCGTGAGCTCGAGCGCCACGGGCTGGCTTGTGGGATAGACCGACAGCGAAAACTCGCCGCAGCCGGTGTTGGCGCCCTTGAGCACGCGGGCAGCCTGGACCACGGAGTCGTAGTTGCCGCCCGAGCAGCCGGCGATAACGCCCTGCTGCACGTGCAGCTTGCCGTCGACGATCTTGTCGAGCAGGCTAAAGTGTGTCTTGCCCTCGCCGATCTTGGCGGCCTCGAGCTCCACCTCGTGCAGGATGTCCTCGAGGTTCTCGTTGAGCTCGTCGATCTCAAAGCCATTGGAAGGATGGAACGGCAGCGCGATCATGGGCTTAATGCTCGACAGGTCGACCTCGACGCAACCGTCGTAGTAGGCAACATCGGCGGGCTTGAGCTCGCGGTAGTCGTCGCCGCGGCCGTGCATGGTCAAAAACGCGTGTGTGTCCTCGTCAGTTGCCCAAATGGAGGAAAGGCAGGTGGTCTCGGTAGTCATGACGTCGACGCCGTTGCGGTAGTCGGTCGTCATACTCGCGATGCCGGGGCCCACAAACTCCATGACCTTGTTCTTGACGTAGCCCTTGGCAAAGACGGCGCGGATGATGGCGAGCGCCACATCGTGCGGACCAACGCCGGGGCGTGGGGCGCCCGTGAGGTAGATGGCGACGACGCCGGGATAGGCAACGTCGTAGGTGTCGCGCAGCAGCTGTTTGGCCAACTCGCCGCCGCCCTCGCCCACGGCCATGGTGCCCAGGGCGCCGTAGCGGGTGTGCGAGTCGGAACCCAAGATCATCTTGCCGCAACCGGCGAAGTTCTCACGCATAAAGGAGTGGATGACGGCGATGTGCGGCGGGACGAAGATGCCGCCGTACTTCTTGGCCGCGGAAAGGCCAAAGACGTGGTCGTCCTCGTTGATGGTGCCGCCCACGGCGCACAGCGAGTTATGGCAGTTGGTGAGCACGTAAGGCAGCGGGAACTGCTCCATGCCCGAGGCGCGCGCCGTCTGGATGATGCCGACAAAGGTGATGTCATGGCTCGCCATGGCATCGAAGCGAATCTTGAGCGCCTCGGGGTCGCCGGACGTGTTGTGTGCCTGGAGGATCGAATACGCGATGGTGCCACGCTTGGCATCCTCGGGCGTCTGCGTAATACCGCGCTCGGCGGCCTCGGCCGCAGGCACAACCTCGCTGCCGCCGCGCAGGTAGATGCCGTCCTCGTACAGCTTGACCATACTGTCTCCCACTCTGCCCAAAAGATTTGGGCGCATAGCATACATTCGTTCAATATCGTGCCATAGAACGGTTGCGAGTGGGTTACGAATCTACACGTTCACTTTATCTCAGTAAAGTAAAGGACGAGCACCTTGCATCACTCTTCTGACAAGGAGTGTCCCAAAGTGCCGGCACAAAAGGAACGTCCCCAACTGCCAAGTGCCGCAAGAATGTCCCCTTTGACCAGTCATTTAAGAACGTCCCCAATGACTACCCTACCGTATCCGGAGCAAGGCAACGCCGCAGGTAGAGGACGGACAGCGAGCGACGTCCAGAGCGAACAAGTTGGCATGAAAAAGGCAAGGCATAGACC